>JACJXH010000005.1 GCA_020636745.1 Lentimicrobiaceae bacterium
ATAAAATTCCGGGTTGATATGCGCAAAATGGCAGTATAAGACAAGCGTTTCCGCGCCCTGCGGTTACCGCTTCATGCATATATATTCACCGCAGCCTGCCGGGTTGGCAGCTTCTGACTTTAGTCTGAATATGATAAAGCATGGTTTAAACGACCTTTAAACGGCCTTTAAACCTCATTTAAACTGCACTTACATATCAGCATGAAAACTTATCTGTTGTTGTTGTAAGAAATATCCACATCAATAAAAGAGCGGGGAATCCATAAGTTTTTCCAGTCTTTATCTCGTTTCACAGATAAATTAGTTATCATATTTATATATCATGAGGCGAAAAAAAGAAGCAGGTATAAAAATACTATTCGGATTCAACCAATTCTTGCATCGCTCTACTTCCGAATGGTTGTAATTTATTCGATCTATGGATATTTCCTGTCCGGATGGGAAGAATTTAACCTTACGTTCCATTTTCACAATACTTTTCTGAAATTCAGGATCAGGTCTGAGATTGTCGCAATCCCAACCACGTCTGGAATAGTTATTATTCTCATCAATGGGAATATTTCTGACTTCAACATCAATCCATTCTTCTGAGTCTTTTACCCCATTATTATAATCGGTATAGTGAAAATGAGCCTTAAACCATAAAAGTTTCTCACTATTGTATTCCCCTTTCACCCAACCCTCACGCCCATCGTCACCAGGGAGTCTGCCTGAAAATAAATTGCCTTTTGAAATAACTATTGCTCTGGAAAGCTCAACAGAATTATAACCGTTTTTATACCAGGCTTGATGGTCATTTTTATAACCATTAACAGTAAAAGAAATATCAGCATAAAAAACAAATTCCAGTGTGTAAAAATCCCGTGTATCGGTTGTTGGCTTTACGGGTGCAGCCTGCATTTTCTTTTGCTCCGACTTCACCACCACACCCCCGAATTCAATTTCAGCATGAATCCAGGCATTGTCGGCGGGGGTAATTTTTCCCGAAAACCGGCCATTGCGGGCTTCAAACTTCCCGAGTTGGTCAAGCGTGGCTGTTTTAATCACCACCGGCCCATTGTAACGGATAGCTCTCGTGTACTCCTTGTCGGTTTTATGAACAATCTCGCCACTGATGCTTCCATCAGCAGCCAGCGAAGTGATTTTTACATTCAAATCAGGAATGTAAAGCCTGATGGCATTCAGGCCTGCTTCCTTTATGGCAGGAACAAGTACCGAAGCCAGCGATTTTACGCATGCTTCGTCAAGGTAGGGGTAAGTTTTGGAGATGGGATATTGGTTAAAAAACCAGGTATCGGTGCACAGCAATACCTCCTTGTTGCCCACATTGCGCCTGTAATAATTATTGGAATAGGTGGCAGCACTCAGTTTGGGCGAATTGTACACATAGTTTGGGTGCGTAATGGGTTTCACCACATTGCCCTTCCAGTCGGTGCCCGAAATGGTTTCATCGGTAAAAAAGTTTTCATTGGTAAAGGCTGCCAGTTTGTGGGCCACCTCCTGAATGGTAGTTGATTTCTCCAGCTTCAGCGCCAGGTCAGGATCAGCCTTGCCCGATTGAAATTCATCCAGCCCGGCCTCATTGTTGGTTTGAAATTCAGCCATCATTTCCTCATATGTGTCGGGGTTGCCAAAGTAAGACATTGTGCGGAAAGGGATGGAAGGATGGGCATCATTGCGCACATGAGAGGGGCAGCCATTGTCGGCAATCATGTGCAGGGTTTCGCCCAGCGACCGCCAGGCTTTGGCCATCAGGGCATTGCGCTTTTCAGGATCTTTTTCCTCCAAAGCTCCTTTCATAAATACTTTGCCGTTTTCCCAGGTATAATTGTGCTCCAGCGCCCCGAATGAACCTGCTTGCCCTACTGCCCACGAAACGCCATCGGTATGTGGATTGGTAAATTTAGTTTGAATCCAGTTGAGCAGTTTGCTGTTGACATCATCGGTCAGGTGTTTCTGGCCATCGGGGCGGGTGGGGTCGTAAAAGTGGCGAAAGCTTGCGGGAACCTCGGGCACATCGGCCGAATAACCACCATGCGCCATCCATTCAAGCGGTGTTTTCTCGCCTGCTTCTTCGGTGTAAGTAGTTTCACCATACAACCAGTTGGCCAAATCTTCGTGAAAACGGTCAATCTCAGAAGGATTGAACAGGCCGGGCTTGCTGATGTAATTGCCCCTGAGTTTCTGCTTATCGAATTTAAATTCATATAGCTTGAATTTCTTCATCGAAAAACTCTCTTTGTTATTTTTCTCAAGAAAAGCCTTGACAATAAATTTGTTGAGCGTAGGATGATTTTTTTGATTGCCGTAGCCCACAAACAAGGCCCACATTATCAATGCAGAAAGGATGACAACCGGCAGTGTGTATGTTTGAATATTTTTCATATCAGCTTATTTATCAAAATCTAACCAGTTTCCATTGTCCATCATCGCTCAGCGCAAACTCGGCCGTATATTTTTTCCCATTTACATCCATAAACTCATACAATGCATAAATAGGGGTTGAAATTTTAAGTTTGCGGGTGCTGAATGCTTTGGAATATTCACTCATATAGGGTTTGATTTCTTTAAATGCTTCTTTGTAGATTACCTGACTGCCCGGTGTAAGCATTTGCCTGAGCAGGGTGGTATCGGCACGGGCAAAAGCATCTTCCACCGTTTCAGCCGCTTGTTTCGGATCGCCTGTATCCACATTGGTTTCAGCAATGGCTGCTTCCGTAACCGTATCGTCCACTGAAACAATACCCGGAATATCAGTACCTGTCAGTTCTCCACTGCCCTTACCTGAAATACGCCCATCGTCGCCATAAAAATACAGGGCCGTTAGTGCAGCCACTATCAGCAGAACAAGCACCAGCAGCGATTTCCAGACACATCCGCCTTTCTTTTTTGGGCGAACCACCGGCGATACCGGCGGAGTGGCATAAACAGGAGGTGAAGAAGGGCCAGGCTTTGGCGCAGATTTAACCGGAGGATTGGCAGAATGAGCGGCAGGGGGTGTATGGCTGCTTACCTGACTTGCTGCAGAAGCACCGCAATGCGGGCAAAACTTTTCGTTTCCGGCAACAGGCCTGCGGCACACCGGACAGGCCCCTGAGTCTGGAATTCGCATTTGAGCACCACATTTGTTGCAAAATTTCGCCCCGGCCTTTAAAGTGTTGCCGCAATTGCTGCAAAATGACATATCAATAGTTTTATGAACTTACTTCTCTTACAAACTTGCGTGAGCAATTTATGAAAAAATAATGAAACCACACAAGCAACGAGAAGCGTTACAGCTTGCTGAACAGCACAATGCAGCTGAACAGCCCTTTCAGGTTGAAGTTACAAGCCTGAAAATGCCCCGGTTCAGCGCTTTCATGAAAAAAAAGCTTTATTATTGCAGGTATGCATCAAATTAATACGACCATGCTGATATTTATTTTCGTCACATCCGTTCACCATGTCTGACTCCTTTTCCCTCAACACCCTGAAAGGCCGCCTGGCCGAACACCTTGTTCAGGATTTGTTCAGCATGAACGGTTACAATGTGTTCAATTACGGGCTCGAAAGAACCCATCCGTTTTTGAGCAAAGAACTGAGAAATAACAACCATACCACCAGCCGGGCATTGCGTTTTATGCCCGACTTTGTGGTACAGAGCTCACTTACCGGCGATTTGTTTTATATGGAAGTAAAATTCAGGGCCAATGGCTGTTTTCGTTTTGACGATAAATTCAAGGACTACCCTTACAAAAACGCCTGGTTTGTGATCGTATCGCCCGACAAGATACAGTGCATGCACTATAAGCGGCTGAATGCAGGCTTTGGTATTGCTGCCGAAACCAACTACCGGCTAAGCAGTGTGCGCTCCTTTCACCTGAGCAAAGAGTCAATTGCAGAATACGAGGGCTATGCAAAGCAGGTGTTTCAGGGCTTTCAAAAAAAATAACAGGCCATTGCCTGGCTGCTATAGAGGTCGCCTGCATCATATGCTGAACGACAGGTAAAAAAACATTCATTCGCCGAAGGATTTCACATCCAAAATAACTATATTTGTATAATGCATCAGGGTTGACCATACCTGTACACCTGTTTTGTTTCAGGTGCTATAACACTTGCCGTTCCTGAATTTGCTGACTGAAGTTAATGCTGTATTCATCTGCCCTGCATTAAATATTTCTGCCTGTTTAATAGAAAGAACGATGAAAAAAACCTGCTTTGTACTTCTAGTGCTGGTTGCCGGCCCTTGCCACGCTGCCACCGGATCTGCCAGAGATGGCATTTGGGCTATACTTTCCGTTATCGGATTTTTATTGCTGCTGCTGGGCATCACTTCTCTTGCCGGCTTTGTGCGAAAATACCTGAAATCCACCAGGGCATCCAGGCTAAAACACCATGCTAACCTGACCGAAGACAAGGACTTACTGCTTCCTGAATCGGCCTTCACCCCCATATAAAAACACAGGCAAAGCGCTTGCCTCATGCCACACCTGAACTCTCCGGCCCTTTGGGCACTTGCGCATCAGCTCTCTGTACAAACACCAGCACCACAACCTCATTGCCGAACAGCCGTTTGGCATTTCGTTACTGCTCAAAAACACCACAGGTGAGTTTGAGAGATGACGTATGATAACATCCCTTCAAACCCACCTGAAAGATTGAATTTTGCCTGACTGCCTTTTAATGTGAAAAGGTCAGGGTAAATTACAGGCTTTAGCCTCGTCGGTTTCATTTACTTCAAATAAGCAGCATTATCGGTGGCTCTGGTCATTCACAATCTTTACGTTGAAGAGAGCCAGATCACTATTGCACGGCTCTGGCATCAGCTTAAGCTGCTTTCCACTCAGCACATAATACCGGTAAACGGGGTTGATAGGGGCAATTTCGCCGCTCAACGGGTCGTATTTGCTGCAATTGCTGCAATATCTGTAAAGGCGTTTCCCATTGCAAACACTGATAAGCTCCATAAAGGCCATACCGAGCGTATCTCCCCTGAGATTGATCAGGGGCATCACTTCAAATTGCCGTCCATTCAAACGATAAGCCTGAATGCTGTTGTTAGGCACTTTAATCAGCTGTCCTTCAGCAGTTAAAATACGGGTATTGGCAAATCCAGTCCGCATGGTCTCACATACATAAGTTTTGCCATCTGCCACCACGTAACCCTCTCTTTCAGATTCAGACATCAGCATCAAAGAGCACAAGGCCAATGCGATTGTTATCCATAAAGTTTTCATGATGTATCCTTTCCTTTCAGGTCAATTGCCTGATGATAATTGAATAAACACTTGCCCGCCAGTCAGCAAATGCGCTTCAGATAACGTCAATACCAAAGAATGGCAAAACGGTTGAGGCGTTCTTCTTGTTGATCTCAAGATAAAATCCGCCATCCTTAAACACGTAATAAGCTGTTTGTTGATGTGCCTTTTTATAGGTATTGTCCATCAAATCGCCACATTCACCGAACTCACAGTATTTGTAAAGTCTTAATCCATTGCGGGTAGTAACATATTCCATAAGGGCTGTTTGGCCGGTCATCTCTCCTTTGATGACTACGGGTAATCTTTCAAACAGGTGACCATTACAGAAGTATGCATCTACTTTTCTGAAGGGGATTTTAAGCGTGGTTCCATCTTCAAGTGTAATATTGGCACAAAACAATCCGGGGCGAACTTTTTCGCAGAAATACGTCTTGTCTCCGGATTTTACATAATTCAGGGTTTCATTTCCGGCATTGGCTTCCACCACAAAAGCGAACATAGCCAGCACCAGGATTGCAAATAACTTTTTCATGGTAAACTCCTCCGGTTTTTAGGTTGAACATTGAACATCATAAAATTACGCAACATGCACTGCCACAATCAAATGTATTCGTTTAACCAGCCAAAACAACCGCTTACCGACTCACCTGCCGCATCTGCTGACTTACAGATGAAAAACAGCTTTTGACCGAACAAAAGAGCACAAAACAGCACTCTTTACCCGGTAGAGGTAAAAAAAGTTTGGAAAAACTCCTTTACGGAAATGCAGGGGAAGCAGAGGCTAAACGATAACCGGAAAAAGCACCCTGAACTCGCTGCCTTTGCCGGCTTCGCTGTCAACCTGAATCATGCCGCCGTGTTTTTCGACCAGCTCTTTACACAAAATCAAGCCCAGCCCGGTGCCGGGCTCCTGATCAGTGCCTTTGGTTTTGCTGGAAACGTCGATATTGAACAGGTTTTTGGCTTTTTCGGCCGACATGCCAATGCCGTTATCTCTGACACTCAGCACACAAAAGCCTTTGCGCTCAGCAACAGAAATATGAATTTCGCCGTTGCGGTTGGTAAATTTAAGCGCATTGGTAAGCAGATTGCGCAGAATGGTTTTAACCATATTCACATCGGCCTGCACCGGCCGGCATTTGCTGTAAGAAGATTTAATGGCAATGTTCTTACGGTTTGCCTGAATCGTAACCAAATCAACACTTTCATCAACCAGTGGCTGAAGGTCAACCGCTTCAGGCATAAACACCATGGTTTCGGTTTGCGAACGCGCCCACAGCAAAAGGTTTTCGAGCAATTCATGCGCTTGTTGCGATGAAGTTCTGATATTTTCGAGGTTTTTCTGCAACTTGAGCGGATCAATGTTATTCAGGGTAATGAGCAGAATATCGGTCAGCCCGATAATGGTATTGAAAGGGTTGCGCAGATCGTGGCCAATGATAGAGAAGAAGCGATCCTTGGCTGCATTCAACTCTTTAAGCCGGGCATTTTTCTCCATGATTTCAGACTTCTGACGCTCAATCAGAAGGGTTCTCAGCCTTACCCGTTCTTCGAGCACCCGGCGTTGCCTTATCAGTTGCCTTTCGCGCAGCCTGATGTACACCCACACCAACAAAACCAGCAAAAAGACATAGGCCACATAAGCAACATTGCTTTTCCACCAGGGCGGGTAAACTATTATCTGAATGCTTACCCCTTTTTCATTCCACAGCCCATCGTTGTTACAACCTTTTACCCAAAGAGTGTAATCGCCGGGTGGCAGATTGGTAAACGAAACAAAATTGCGCGTTCCAATATCAATCCAGTTGTTATCCACTCCTTTCAGCATATAGGCGTAAGCATTTTTAGCCGGATTGGTAAATTCCATTGCTGCAAACTCAACTGTAAAGGTGTTATCGCGAAAGCTAAGTTCTACCGGATCAGCAGCCTCCAGGTTGAAGTAAGTTTTGACCCCTTCGGTAATTTTATAAACAGAGGTAATGGCTATCACCGGAATATGCGGATTGCTTTTGAGCGAATCGGGATAAAAAGAGTTAAAACCATTCATTCCGCCAAAAAACAGCTCCCCTTCTTTGCTGCGAAACGATGCCCTGAGGTTAAATTCGGGACTTTGCAAACCGTCTTCAACGGTATAATTGTAGAATTTATGGTGCGTGGCATCAAACCGGCACAAGCCATTGCCGGTGGCAAACCAAAGGGTATGATTTTTATCTTCAAGAATGCTGTAAACCAGATTTGCAGGAAAACCCTGTTCGCGCGAATAATACGTGAAAGTGCCGGTTTCTTTTGAATACCGGTTTACATAGGAATTGGTCCCTACCCAAATATCGCCATGCACATCCTGGCACAGGGCGGTAACAAAATTGTCGGACAATGAACCTGCTTTGCTCTCATCTTTCTTAAAATGTGTAATATCGCCTGTTTCAGCATCCATCATATCCAATCCGTTGATGGTACCAATCCAGATATCGCCCTCCCTGTCTTCGAGCACAGCGTAAACCAAACCAGCACTGATTTGATGGTCAGCCGGAGCATCAGTATAAAAATGCTCGGCAGGCTTCCCGTTTCGATAAAGTTTGTAAATGCCGTCATTGGTTGCTATCCAGAAATTTTCGTGCCTGTCCTGCATCATCATATTGATTCTGAGCCCTTCAAAATCAGGGAAACCAACTCCATGCAGCGCCACAGACGGACGGACAAAATTCCTGCGCTGTTTGTCAAAAACAACCAATCCGTCGCGTGTTCCCAGCCAGATGGTGTGCTGCCTGTCTTCAAAAATGGTGTGGACAAAGTCATTGGGAATATGGTTTCGGCCAGTGGCTTCAGCAGAATAATGCTCCACTTGGCCTGTTTCGCGGTTCAACAAATTAAGGCCCTGGCCCCAGTTGCCCACCCATATCAGGCCCTGTTCGTCTTTATAAATAGAGGCAATCACATTTCCGGCCAAATCAACTGAATAGGGAGAATCACTTTTACGGTAAAGCCTGAAATTGCGTTTCTTCAAATCAGTTTTATTCAGACCCGACAAAGTACCAATCCAGAGATTATCCGAATGATCAATCATCAGCGAAAGATTAATGTTATGATTCAACCCGCTTTTATCGGCGCTGAAGTTTTCGCACACCCATTTTCCGGCGGTGTTGCGGTGCATCCTGTTAAGCCCGCCCCCTTCTGTTGCAATCCAGAGATTGCCGCGCTTATCGGCAAGAATAGCCCGAATAAAGCTATGGCTGAGTGCAACATCGCTGTTCAAATCACTGTAATGACGAATCATTTTGGTGCTGCCCGGTTGTAATTGATTGAGCCCATCGGAGGTGCCAATCCATATATCACCGGCTTTATCCTGAAACAAAGCAGTAACCTGATCGTCAGAAAGACTTGCAGGATTTCCGGGCTGAGAGGTAAACACCCTGAAATTAGCCGATACGGGGTCAAACACGGCTAATCCCTTGGCAGAGCCCATCCATATATTTCCCTTTTCATCTTCAAGCAGTGGAATATTGTTGTCTTTGACACTTCCATCGAATGCAAGCGGACTGATAAAATGCTTAAACTGCATGGTTTCCGGGTTGCAAACAGAAAGCACCGGCGGTGTATTGATAAGTATATCGCCATTGCGGGCACAATCAACATCATAAACATAATCAGTAACCCTCAGGGCATAAGGAGTTTGATAAATTACCCGGACAAAGCGGTCTTCCTTTCTCAGATATTTAACCAATCCGCCCTTGGTCCCTATCCACAGGTCGGCATTTTTATCTTCAGCAATGGCAAAAATCCAGTTATTGGCGATGGAAGTGCTGTCGCCCGGAGCATAGGTATACACTTCAAACCCGTATCCATTAAACCTGTTAAGGCCGTTTTGCGTACCCACCCAAATAAAGCCCCTCGAATCCTGGTACATACAATTGACTACACTCTGTGAAAGTCCGTCGGCAATTGAATAGCCCAGAAATGTATATTGCTGCGCGCTGCACCATAAACATGACAGGAGAAAAAGCCCCGTAAAAATTGCTTTGATTTTCATCCTGTTTTCAGTGTTAAGCATTGCTGATTGGGCTGCCGGGTAGTTGCGCCTCACTCGCCGGCATAAACTCAAATCAAACTGGCGCAACCCGGGTTTACTTCATTCAAAAATACAAAACAGGAGGCAATATTCCTATTAAACTACTGCAAATAATACACTTATCAATTGAGGAATAAAGGCCAGGGGGAAAACAGAAAGACATCATAATTTCAAAAACCCTGGCGTTTGCCTTCAATCATATCAAAAAAATTCTTTTGATACGTGTCGCTGACAGGGATGGAACGATCGGCAATCTTGATATGCCTTCTTTCAACAAAATCAATTTTATCAATAGCCACAAAAAATGATTTATGCACCCTGCAAAAATGGGGCTCGGGTAAAACATCTTCAATTCCGCGGGCATTCATCAGGGTCATGATGCGGCGGCTGGTGGTTACAATACGCCAGTAATCGCCCATGCCTTCTACATAAAGCACTTCAGATGTCCGCACTCTTTCAATGCGAGTTTCTGTTTTAACAAAAAAATAATCTTTGACATTGAATTCCGGCTGATGGGCCGATGGATTTGTCTCAGCAAGCTTTTGCCCCTCATTCAACATGCGGTCATAAACCTTATCAATGGCTTTTAAGAACCGTTCGAATGAAATGGGCTTCAAAAGATAATCCGTCACATCCAGGTCAAATCCCTGCAGGGCATAGGCATCGTAGGCTGTAGTCAGAATCACAAATGGTTTAACTTTAAGTGCGTTCAGCAGCTGTATGCCGGTGAGCTCTTCCATCTGAATGTCAAGCAAAATAAGATCAACCTTGTTGTTGCGCAAATACTCGAGTGTATCTATGGCATTGCCAAAAGTATGCTGCAGGTTTAAAAAAGGCACTTTTTCGCAGTATTCCCTGATGATATCGAGGGCCAGGGGTTCATCGTCAATGGCTATACAATTTATTTTCATGTTTGCGGGGTTTTATTTGAAACAGGCCTTGCTGCTTCCTTCCAGATTTCAAGATTGACACTGAATTGTTCCTCATTCTGTGTAATGGTGAGCTTATGCCGGCCCGGATAGGTAAGTTCAAGCCTTCGCCTGATATTAGCCAGGCCGATGCCGCTATAAATTTCACTTTCAGGAAGTTTTGTCCTTTTCAGGTAATTGACCACACTGAAAACGATGCCTTCCTTACCGGCAAACAGGCGGATGATAATTCCGGGACTGTGCAATTTGCTGCTGTGTTTAAACGCATTTTCAACAAACGAAATCAGCAACATTGGCGCAATAAGGTGACCTTCAGGGTTTCCTTCAATCTGCAGCGAAACAAAATCGGGGTGACTGATGCGAAGTTTCTGCAGTTCAATAAAGCTTTTCAGGTAATCCAACTCCTTATCCAGCGGCACTTTATCAGCAGAAGCATCAAAAAACATATACCGCATAACCGATGACAGTTTCATAACCGCAGCCGGTGCCAAATCTGATTTTTTATAAACCAGTGAATAGATATTGTTGAGTGTATTGAAAAGAAAATGCGGATTAACCTGCGACCGTAAAAGGGCCAGTTCACTTGCCTGCCGCTGGTTTATCAACTCATCCTTTTGTTTCTGCGATTCAAAAGCGTGAATCATAAAACGGATAAGAACAGCATATATGCCGGTAATGATAACCAGCCGCAGATTATTCCAGACATACATCCATTTAAACACCAGTTCGGCTCCGTCCTTGTTGCCGGGAAGTTTCCAAAAGATAAGTTCAAGCGGTGTTCTGATGGCAGTGAGCAACAACAAAACAATCATCCCTGCCATGATGGCCACCAACTTATATCTGAATTTCATCAACACCGGAAACAAGAGATAAATCACATAAAACGACACAACATTGAGCATGGTGTTAATAAAAACATCCTTTAAATACTGATTGTTATATAACCAGGATGCTTCATACTGTCCGATATACAAAGGAAATAATGACTGGTTTACAATATAAAACCAGAAGAAGAAGTGAATGAGCAGGATATTTTTCCTTTTCATCAGTAAATAATTTTGATTTTAAAGGTCTGATGGAACCCACATGTTTGAAAATTAATTTCATCTGTGTTAGCGAACGCAATTCATGTGGGTTTCATTTTAATATTGTTTTGCCAATGATGGTTGCCTATCAAATTTAAGCAAAATAATGAATTTCAAGACCATAAACCACCATCAAATCGACAAAACACGTGGTTTAACCGCCAAAATGAAAGTCTGATTCTGTAAAAGGGGGTAACAGGCATATCGCATTTTCATTAAAAAATAATAAGCTTCTACCCAAAGTAAAGCACTATCGCGCTGTACTGCCAACGACCTGAATATTTTCATCACAACGCCTGTGATTCATAAAATTATTTTACTTAACGGCCATATTTAATGTCATAAATCTGTTTCCAAATGAATTTTGACCCGCATTTATAGTGGCTACAATACAATTAAATCTAACTTTGTACATTCATAAAAGGTAGTTGCAAATCAAAAGGATAGTGAATTAAAAGAAGATTTTCTTTCTGAAATCACATCGTCAGTATTTTGCAGCCATCAGATTTATTCATCATTCTAATTAACAATGGCATGAAAAAAACTTTTACTCTTTTACTTGTTATGGCCTGCCTTTGGGCGCAGGCGCAGTACAGCACTCCCGGCACCGGGGTATCGTGGAATCTTGACTCGCTGGTCACCAACTCGGCAGGTGCCGTTATTCTGAACGGCGATCACTACGAAGTAACTTCCACCATTCTGATTCTCCCCTCCGACTCACTCAGTATCCTGGACAATGTTACTGTATTTTTTCATGACCTGACTGGCATTGAGTCGTCGGGAATACTCACCATTGATGCACCATCCGAAGCATTGTTCACAGCCATCGACAGCACTTCTGCCAATAAATGGCGCGGCATAAAACTGGAGTCGGGGCATGTCACCAACATTAAAAACGCCAGCTTCAGATTTGGCGGAGGAATGCGCGTCATTGCCGGCACTTTCTCTATCGACGGAAGTACATTCTATAAAAATTACTACAAATCAGGCTCTACATCAGGCTCTTATGCTTCAAGTGCAGCCCTCGACATTTCAGGGCTGGCCAGTGTAACCAATTGTTCCTTTACCTACAATCAGCGCGGAGCTATTGCTTCAGGTTCAAACATAGCCTGCAGGGCCAATATTCGCAACAACTATATTTTCGGAAACACAACAGAGAATTCAAATCGCCCGCAAATCAACATGGGCCCGGCTGGCGAAAATGATACTACCTTTATTGTTGGCAACACAGTTATTGGCAACGGCAACACCTCATCGGGGGGCATTGCCTATTCATCGCTGGTGGGTGTAGCCGGCAATGTGGTGATTGAATCCAACGTGGTTGACTTAAACCGCTATGGCATCACCCTTACAGGAAGCCCCATCAACGGCGCCATTCGCTACAATACCATCACCAACAACAACATTCAGGGCGACCCGAACCTGGGAGGAAGCGGCATCAATTTTACGGCTTCAAGTGCTTCTTCTAACCTGCAGGCAATGGTTACAGGCAACATCATCAGTGGAAACCTGTGGGGCATTACCATTATCGGATATCCGCAGGTAAATATGGGCGACAGCACAGCAGCCACTTTTAATCCTGGCGGCAACCAGTTTTCCGACAACGGAAACGGCGGCATCCTTTACGACCTTTACAATAACGGCCCGGTTATACAAAAAGCCATGTACAATTGCTGGGGTGTAGCAACACAGGATTCGGCCAGTATTGAAACCGTGGTGGTACATGCGGTTGACAATGCCACACTCGGACTGGTAAAATTTATGCCTTCATGCGCCTATCCAACCATTTTTACTGTTGAAAACGCATCAGGCTCACCGCTTCAGCAGGTTGAAATCAGCATCGAAAACTTTGAACAAACCCTCTATACCAATGCCAGCGGAACGGCAGAAGCAATGTTATCACCGGGCAATCACCTTTTTACAGCCTCACTTGCAGGATACAATACCTACAATGGCAACTTTACCGTTACTGCCGGCACCAACCATGTAAATGTTACCCTGACCAACAGCAGCAACTATTTGCTGACTTTTCATGTAACTGATACAGATATGGCTCCGCTGGCCGGCGCCGAAATTTCCGTTGCTTCTCAAACCCTCACCACCAACAGCGAAGGAATGGCAACCATTACCCTGGGCAATG
Source organism: Lentimicrobiaceae bacterium (assembly GCA_020636745.1). Taxonomy (NCBI): domain Bacteria; kingdom Pseudomonadati; phylum Bacteroidota; class Bacteroidia; order Bacteroidales; family Lentimicrobiaceae; species Lentimicrobiaceae bacterium. Next base: position 13,464 of record JACJXH010000005.1, read on the forward strand.
GCACATATCCTTATACCGTTTCGAAAGAAGGATATATCAGTGAAAACGGAAGTGCAGTTATTGCCAATGGAAATACTGACGTAAATGTTCAGCTCACTGCCGTTGTAATACCCACCTTTGTCCTTAGTTTTCAGGTAAACAATGCAGATGGACAACCCCTTGAAGGAGTTTCAATTGAAATAGAAGGTCAGCCTGAACCATTGCTCACCAACAGTGCCGGAACAGTTACCATTGAACTGCCTGACGGCACATATAGCTATAACGCTTCACTGCAGAATTACGAAACCTATACCGGCTCAGTTGAAATTGCCGGAGCCAATGTAACTGAAAACATTGTACTTCAGCCCGACACCACCAGCCTTTATACTGTGACATTCACCGTTGATTCCAACATGGGTTTACTCAGCGGCGCCGAAATTACCATCAATGGTGAAACACTTACAACCAACGACAATGGTGTGGCTACTATCCAGCTAACCAACGGCACCTGGCCATATACGGTTACGGCCATTGATTTTATCACAGAAGAAGGCTCACTCACCGTATGGGGTGCTGATGTAAATGAATCTGTTTACCTTCTGCTCACAGGCATCAGCCAGCCTCAGCACGAAACATTCACCATTTACCCCAATCCGGTAACCAACCGCCTTTATATCAAAGGCAATCAAGCAGATGCAGTTGAAATTTATTCACAACAAGGTACTCTTTTGCAACAATACAAATCAGTAAAAGGCTCCATCAACCTGAGCGGACTGGGGCAGGGAACTTATCTCATCCGCCTTATTTCAGGCAGCGAAGTGGTAAGTAAAACCATTGTAAAACAATAGATTTGATAACATAAACCGAAAGGGGACTCTTCATATCAGAGTCCCTTTTTTTTTATTTTTCCTGAAAACAGTAATAAAAAACGAGCCGTTGTATTGCGGACCAGGTACTTTGCGAGCAATTTTTATAATTCAGGCTGAATTAAGCTTCTGAGTGTTTCGTTTGCTCCTGCTCCATATCGCCAAGATGCAAATCAAGCGCTTTGACCGAAATCTGAATCTCATAAATTGAAATTGCCAAAGAAACAAGCATCATAATCAGCGCAACGCCAAAAATAAGAATGGCCACCGACAATTCTCCCACAAAGATGAGAAACATGGTGCCCACGCATAAAAACAGGCTGCCCACACCCAGCATCTGCATGTACTTTGTCAGGTACAACCGCTTCCTGAGATTGGCAATCTGGCCTTCGAGCAATTCATTTGGATCTGCGCTGAACTTCTCGTGAAGACCTCTGATAAGGCTGGCATAGCCCAAAAAACGGTTGGTATACGCCAGTAAAATAAGTGAAATAGCTGAAAACAGCAGGGCCGGTGTCGTAAGTGTAATTTGTTCGTGCATGATACATTTTTTGTGAATCAACAATCAAATCCATCATTCCTCTCTGGTTCTTCCGGTAAATGTACAAAAGAAATCCAGCCTGACTATTGCCTTTAGCCATTGAGTGCATCATCATGCAAAAACATAAATATTGACTGGCAGGGCTCACAAAAATTGCTTATATTTGTGTATATCAGCTTATAAATGATGGAAAACGCACATTCAACACCTCATCCTCATGCCAATGGAAGCGACTTTTCCCGGTTTATGCAGATGGGCGATGATTTTATGAAAATTGAATTGCTCAGACCTGCCATTAAATGGTACAACAAAGCGCTTGCATTGGGCATAGAAACCGAAAAAGTTAATCAGCGCCTTGATGAATGCCAAAGGCAACTGGCATTTGAAAACAGGGTAATTGCCATTCTATGTGCCATTGCAGCCCTGCTTTCGGGACTCTGGATGGTGTTCGGCCAATAGGCTGTTTACCATATTCAGGTATTCGGTCCTCACCCGTAATGAACTTCCTGTCAGGCCAAACAAACCGGTAAATCTCAGTAATACCTGCACTCTTTCTGTTTGAAGACACGTGCATAGCAGCACAGCCATTGTATAAAAAACAGGATTCCTTGACATTAAAAAAAATCAAAAAGGTCATTATCCTTCCACTTTTTCACAAGTTGTTTACCTTTGCACCGCAAAACAACAAGCTTATGAACGCCCTTGAACAACTAAAAAAATTCACCCGCGTGGTGGCCGATACCGGCGATTTTGAATCGATGATTGCTTACCGCCCTGTAGATGCAACGACCAATCCTTCGTTGATTTACGCTTCGGCGAAAGATGCAAAATACCGTCATCTGGCAGCTCAGGCAGCCGCCGAAGCCAAAACACTTAGCCAGGACAAAGCCACGCAACTTTCGCTTTGCCTCGATCGTGTTGCTGTGAATTTCGGACTTGAAATCCTGAAAATTGTTCCGGGTCGCGTCAGCACTGAAGTAGATGCCCGCTTATCGTTCGACACCGAAGCTACCATTGCCAAAGCCCGGGAACTGATAAGGCTTTACGAAGCTGCAGGAATCTCGCGTGAGCGTATCCTGATTAAAGTAGCTGCAACCTGGGAAGGCATCCGTGCCGCCGAACAGCTTGAAAAAGAAGGCATCCACTGCAACCTCACCCTTTTGTTTTCAAAAATACAGGCCATCGCTTGTGCAGAAGCCGGCATTACATTGATTTCGCCTTTCGTAGGCCGTATTCTTGACTGGTACAAAAAAGAAAAAGATCTTACCGGTATCACGCCCGACCAGGATCCCGGCGTTATTTCCGTTACCGAAATATTCAATTATTACAAAAAGTTTGGATATACCACCGAAGTAATGGGAGCCAGTTTCCGCAACAAAGGCGAAATTACCGCACTTGCCGGATGTGACCTGCTCACCATTGCCCCTTCGCTGCTCAAAGAACTGGAAGAATCAAATGAAGTGACCGAGCTGAAACTCGACGCGAACAAAGCCTCAGGCCTGCCCATCACCCGCATTGATATCAATGAAAAATCATTCCGCTGGCTGATGAACGAAGACGCCATGGCCACCGAAAAGCTGGCCGAAGGAATCAGAAAATTCACGGTAGACCTTTTAAAGCTGGAAGACTTTCTGAAACAGGAGTTTCTGAATTAGGTTACCCGGATTATTTATATACCTTTGCATCCGCTGAAAAACAAGCTATGAAATCACTTCACTTCTTGTTTTTCAGTTTGTTGCATGACTTTTAGCCTCAAGCTACAGGTCTGTTTTTTTTTATTTTTTACCTCTTATTTTTAAAACCATGAGCTTAGTCGTTGTCGGAACAGTTGCTTTTGATGCCATTGAAACCCCTTTCGGAAAAACCGATAAAATTCTCGGCGGTGCAGGAACCTTTATCGGACTTGCAGCCGGAAAACTTAAAGTTGATGCAAAAATTGTCTCCGTAATCGGTGGCGATTTCCCTCAGGAATATCTTGATTTGTTAAATGCCAACGGCGTTGAAACATCAGGAATAGAAATCATCAGGGAAGGCAAAACATTTTTCTGGTCGGGCCGCTATCATAACGACATGAATTCGCGCGACACACTGGCCACCGAACTCAACGTACTGGCCGATTTCAATCCGGTACTACCTGAATCATATAAAAGTGCAGAGTTTCTGATGCTGGGCAACCTGACCCCGCAAATTCAGAAAAGCGTAATTGAACAATTCCCGGTAAGACCCAGACTCATTGTAATGGACACCATGAATTACTGGATGGACAGCGCCTGGGACGACCTGATTGAAGTCATTGGCATGGTTGACGTTCTTACCATCAACGACGAAGAGGCGCGTCAGCTCTCGGGAGAATACTCGCTTGTAAAAGCAGCCCGTAAAATACTCACAATGGGACCTCAATATCTGGTTATAAAAAAAGGGGAACACGGAGCCCTGCTTTTCCACAAAGACAGTGTATTTTTTGCTCCTGCCCTGCCGCTTGAAGACGTATTTGACCCCACCGGGGCAGGCGATACATTTGCCGGCGGATTTATTGGCTATATAGCCAAAACAGGTGACATTTCATTCGAAAACATGAAACGTGCCATCATCTGCGGTTCAGCAATGGCGTCATTTACTGTCGAAAAATTCGGCACCGAAGGCCTGCAGTCCATTCACAACGGAGTACTGAACGACAGAATCAGACAATTCTCCGACCTGGTACAATTCGACATCGATCTGGTAGATTAACAAAACCAACGGGGCATTTACCATTTAAACAGTTACAGGAAAGCCTGACAGCATCAAGCCTTCCTGTAACCAAAATATTCAGCTCCCGGCCAACCTGTATTTCATCTGCATCATACCGCCCGAAAAGTGCTGTACCGGCGCCCTAGACCTGCCTTGTGAAACGACCGGAATAAATCATCAGGAAATACAAAGGCAGAGGCACGCCGGATGACAGTTCAAAACTGGCGGGCAATCAGTTATTTATCTTTCAGCTACACCCTGAGCCTTTCATTTATAAGGACAGTCAGGGTGTAAAACGCTTGTGCATAATCATTCTATTTTAATCATACATTTTGTTATTATGAAGATTTTTATAACTTTGTCGACCTTTCAGATAAGAAATAATTATCATAACTTGCTAAAAACATGAAGGTTTACAAAACAAATGAGTTAAGGAATGTTGTACTCATAGGTGGTGCAAAAACCGGCAAAACGACCTTGTCGGAATCCATGCTGTTCGAGGGAGGCCTGATAACCAGGCGCGGAACTGTTGAAGATAAAAATACTGTATCGGACTATCGCGAAATTGAGCTGGAGCGCCAGAATTCAGTTTCGTCAACTGTCTTATATCTTGAACATAAAGGCAATAAAATTAATATTATAGACGCCCCGGGTTTTGATGATTTTATAGGTGAAGTTGTTACCGGCCTGAATGTTGCCGACACTGCATTTATGGTAGTTAATGCCCAGAATGGTGTTGAAGTTGGTACTGAAATCAACTGGAGACAAGCCGCAAAAATCGGCACACCCATTGTATTTCTGGCCAACCATCTTGAACACGAAAATTCAAGCTTTGAAGAAACCCTTCGCCAACTGAAAACTCAGTTTGGAGGAAGTGTTATTCCTGTTCAGTATCCTGTAAATGAAGGTACCGGATTTAATGCCATTATCGACCTGCTTCAGCAGAAGATGCTGAAATACCCCAGTGGTGGTGGAAAAGCTGAAGTTCTTGACATTCCTGCTGATCAGAAAGATAAAGCAGAAGAAATGACAAATGAACTGATTGAAGCTGCTGCTGAAAATGACGAATCACTCATGGAAACATTCTTTGAGAATGGCACCCTGACAGAAGAAGAACTCAAACGCGGACTTAAGCTCGGTATTCAAAATCGTGGCATGTTCCCGCTGATGTGCGTGGCTTCAAAACCTAATTTTGGCGTTGACCGTCTGCTCGATTTCACCATTGATTATCTGCCCGCTCCGGACGAAATGCCCGGCCGCAAAACAAAAGATGGCCAGGAACTGAAATGCAATGCCACAGAGCCTACATCTGCCTTTATTTTCAAAACTTCAATTGAAGAACACCTGGGCGAAATTTCCTATTTTAAAGTTTACGCTGGTGAAATTACTGAGGCAATGGACCTCGTAAATGGCGTTAGCAATTCGAAGGAACGCATCCCTCAGCTATTTGCTGTAGCCGGTAAAAAACGCGAAAAACTGGAAAAAGCAGTTGCCGGAGATATCGCAGCTACCATTAAGCTGAAAAACAGCCGTACCAACACTACACTGAACAATCCCAAAAATTCAGGTGTTGTGATTGAACCGATTGAATATCCTGCACCACGTATCACTATGGCTTTAAGGCCAAAGAATACAGCAGATGATGAAAAACTCGGCGCTGCCCTTACCGAAATTCAGAAGGTAGACCCTACCCTCTCTGTTGAATACTCAAAAGAGCTCAAACAAATCATTATGCGTGGTCAGGGTGAATTGCACCTGAACATCGCCAAATGGCATCTCGAAAATATCGAGAAAATCATGATTGAGTTTTACGCTCCGAAAATTCCATACCGCGAAACCATCACCAAGAGTGCAAAAGCCATGTACCGCCACAAAAAACAATCAGGTGGTTCAGGTCAGTTTGGAGAGGTTCATATGCTTATCCAGCCTTACACCGAAGATATGACTCCTCAGAAAGAGTTCCCTATCAGAGGTACTGAAGAGCACAGCCTTCCATGGGGCGGTAAGCTTATCTTCAACAACTGTATCGTGGGAGGTTCTATCGATGCACGCTTCCAGCCGGCCATTCTCAAAGGTATTATGGAAAAAATCGAAGAAGGCCCACTTACCGGATCTTATGCCCGTGATATCGTTGTGAATATTTACGACGGTAAAATGCACCCGGTTGACTCCAACGAGCTTGCATTTAAACTTGCTGGCCGTCAGGCATTTAAAGAAGCATTTAAAAATGCAGGACCTAAAATCCTTGAGCCAATTTATGATGTGGAAGTCATGGTTCCAGCCGATCGCATGGGCGATATCATGACCGACCTTCAGGGTCGCCGCGCCATCATTATGGGAATGGACAGCGAAGGCAATTACCAGAAAATCAGAGCAAAAGTGCCCCTTGCTGAAATGAACCGCTACTCCACCGCCCTGAGTTCACTCACCAGCGGAAGCGGAACATACTCACTCAAGTTTGCTGAATATGCCCAGGTTCCCGGAGATGTTCAGACTGCCCTGCTCAAAGCCTACGAAGAACAGGAAAAAGAAGAAGAATAAACGACTTCTTGCCATTATACTCAAAAGCCATCCTTCCCCGGATGGCTTTTTTTTATTACCTTAAAATACCCCTCAATTATCAACACACCTTTAGCAATCAAAATAAGCAAAGTGCCAACAAAGTAATTTAAAAGATGTTATCTTTGCCTTATGATTGTTAGTGTTCATATAACACCAAGCCGTTGCTCCCAATCAATCACCAATAGTTTTAAAGACAAACAGACCATTTATGAAACACTTAATTTCAGGGATTGTGCTCATCGCGCTGGCACAATTTGCGATGGGTCAGAACAGCCCTCAAACAAAACCAGCAGACAATTCCTCTGCCGTAAAAGTATACACCACAGCTGAAAACAGCCAATACAGGCTTTCGCAAACAGCTACACTCGCGTTTGAGAAAACAGGACAGCCGCTTGAGACAGAAATCTGTGTATTTGTTGATCCTGAGCGGACTTTTCAAACTTTCCTGGGAATTGGTGGTGCCATTACGGATGCATCAGCCGAAACGTTTTACAAGCTTCCGGCCGAAAAGCAAAAAGAGGTGCTAACGGCTTATTTTGATCAGCAAAAAGGCATTGGCTATACACTTTTGCGCACCAACATGAACAGCTGCGACTTCTCAAGCGAAAGCTACACCTATGTCAATGATGGCGACACAGATTTAAAATCATTTTCAATTGACGTGGACAAACGGTATAAAATTCCGCTTATCAAACAGGCCATGGTTACTGCCGGAGGTACTCTTCCCCTGTTTGTCAGCCCGTGGAGCCCCCCGGCCTGGATGAAAACCAACAACAATATGCTGCAAGGCGGGAAACTCAAGCCTGAGTTCTATCAGAGTTGGGCCAATTATTATGTAAAATACATCAACAGCCTTGAAAAAGAGGGTGTACCGGTGTGGGGATTGAGCATTCAGAATGAACCTATGGCTAAACAGACCTGGGAGAGCTGCATTTACACGGCCGAAGAAGAACGTGACTTCCTTAAAAAATACCTCGGCCCTACTATGCACAAAGCCGGACTGGCTGAAAAAAACATCATTATGTGGGATCATAACCGCGACCTGATATACCAACGCGCACAAACCTACTTTTCGGATCCTGAAGTTGCCTCATATGCATGGGGCATAGGCTTCCACTGGTATGAGGACTGGAGTGGCGGACTGCCTGTATTTGAAAATGTACGCAGGGTACAGGAGGCTTTTCCTGATGAAAACATCCTTTTCACCGAAGGCTGCGCCGAAAGTTTTAATGCTGAACGTTACGAAGCATGGGTGTTGGGCGAAGAATATGGCCGCTCCATGATACATGATTTTAATAACGGTTCTGTTGGCTGGACTGACTGGAATATTCTGCTGGATGAATTCGGCGGCCCGAACCACGTGGGTAATTTCTGCTTTGCCCCTATGCATGGGAATACCAAAACAGGAAATTTAACCTTCACCAATTCATATTATTACATTGGTCATTTCTCAAAATTTATCAGGCCGGGCGCCAAAAGAATTATAGCCTCACCCAGTCGCAGCCAGTTGATTGCCACTGCTTTTAAAAACACCGACGGCAGCGTGGCCGTGGTTGTGATGAATGAGAGCGACAAGGCACTGGATTACAAGTTGTGGGTTTCTGGCAAAGCTGTTCAGGTAAACAGTTTGCCCCATTCAATTGCCACGCTGGTATTCTGAAACAAGCATAGAAACGCTCTGAATAAAACCGCAGTAGTAACATCTTAAAATAAAACATCCGGCACGATACGTACCGGATGTTTTATTTTAAAGCCAATAATTATCAGCAGTGTATAACCAAATCTGTCTTTTAAAGAAGCCCTATACTGTTTTCCTGTAAACAATGGCCACCACTGTTTTATCATCGCCACCCATATTGATGGATAAACCATAAGGCTTATCAGCCGGGATGTTGATTTGTGCAGCACCAGCACGGCCGGTCATCTGCTCCCAAATAGTTACGGCCTGATGAACGCCGGTAGCTCCGGTAGGATGTCCCCAGCCAATCAAGCCACCGGTAGTATTCACGGGAATTTTTCCGTTACGTGCTGTATGTCCTTCAAGCACAAAATCGGCGCCTTTTCCATCTTCAGCCAGTCCGATAGCTTCCATTCCTAAGATTCCGGCAATACTGAAACAGTCGTGGGTTTCAACGGTAGCAAGCTGGCTGGCTGTAATACCTGCCGATGCAAGAGCTATTTTGGCAGCCTGAGCAATGGTGGTGAGTTTGGTTAAATCCCCGGGCAGCGAAGTAATATCATCAACGGCATGACCAATAGCCACTACCTCCACTGCATCCTTAAGCGCAATACCAGTTCGTTTCAATCCCTCTTCTGTTACAATGGCAATGGCTGAGGCGCCATCTGAAACTTTAGAGCAATCAAACACATTCAGGTGATCGGTAAATGTTTTAGGATTGGGTTCCATCAACCCCTGGGCTTCCAAATCAGCAACTTTATTATCAAACTCCTGGGCTGTTGGGCAAAGTCTGGCATTTTCAACAGCATTGCTGTACCACTTTGCCATAGCTTTGCGGGCCTTTTCGCGCCCTATTTTCTGATAATAAGCACCCGCCCTGTCGCTGAACTGCCCCGGAAAAAAGTAAGCATGTCCGGCTTTGCGACGTGCGAACCAACCGGCACCGGCAAGAATATCAGCGCCGTAAATGGCTTTCACCGTGTTTTGCACTTCAACACCCAGGGCAAGCACAACTTCGGCTGAGCCTGACAGCACCGACTTGATTGCGCTCACCAGTGCCAGGCCTCCGGAAGCACAGGCCCCTTCCACACGCAACGAGGGTTTATATTTCAGACCTTCATCAATCATTGGCATAAACGCACCCAAATGTGCCTGCTTGTTGAAGCGCGAGGCCATAAAATTACCAACCACGCCTTCGTCAACACGGGCAGCTCCTCCAATCTGGCTTAGCGTTCCTTGTCCGGCCTCTTTGATATAGTGCTCCAGACCAGGGCGTTCTTTTTTAGGATTAAATTCTTTGCGTCCGGTTCCCATTGAAATGGTATTGTATCCGGCAACCATATATATTTTTTTGTGTGGTTTCATCGAAAATTGATTTTAGAAACTAATTAACAAATTCGTTCACAGGACCATAGGCATGAAAGAAGCCGGTAAGCAGCACCGTATTTACATCGGCAGATGTAGCAGCTACCCCGTCGCTCACCAGTTTCAGGCCGATTTCTTTCGACCGGCGGGCATAAGCCAGTGCGAGGACTGCTCCGTTTTCGGCTGAATTTTTATAATCGGCAAATGCCAAAGCAGCAACGGCATCGCGATCGGCTGCCTTTACCAGATTTTTCCAGGGAATGGCTGTTGCCGGAACAGCGCCAAGCCATTGATCAGCCTTGCCGGCAAAAGTGCTTATGGCCACATATTCAGCAGTTTCTGCACAATAAACTGCAACCGGCCGTCCTTTTTCATATTTCAGGAAACCATCTTTCTGGCTTCCGTCAGAAAACTGACCACCTTTCACCTCTTTGGCAAAGAGCTCATCAAGAAGCGCACTGTGCAAATCTTCGTCAGGCATATATGGGTTCATCACGTTCAGGATAAATCTGACCACATCCACGCCCACATAATCAATCAGTTGAAAAATGCCCATCGGCCGCATCAGGTAATCCTGACTAATTTTGTTCATCACATAAACAGCTTCATGCAAAGGCATGATGGATGATAGTTTGGACGCTTCCTGAATGGCATAAATAGCATCGCGCATAAAATGGCCATTACCGATAAAACCAGCGATATCGTTAGATGAAACAATAACCTTGCGCATATTTTTGGCGAGCTGAAGCGCAAATTCCTTCATACCTTCAGGGTTGGCTTCAATGGTAATCAGTTCCACCAGCTTCTGTACAGCCGGAGGATTGTAAAAGTGAAAACCAAGAATTCGTCCGTCAAGTGCAGCATCCTGGTTCAAACCACCGATGGGAACGGACGATGTATTGGTAAAAAACCAGGGCTGATTCGGATTGTTTTCGTTAATCTGCCTGAAAAGCTTGGTTTTGAGCGCTGCGTTTTCGCTTACCGCTTCAAATACAAGTGTACTTTCATAGGCAACTTCCATGCGTGTTCCGGGTCTTATGAGGCTCATCACATCATTGACATAAGCGTCAATAATATCCCCGTTTTCAATTAAATCCTTCCGTTCAGCATAAAGATTACGAAGTAAAACAGTCTTTTTCTCGGCAGCTTTCAGCACCTGAGCCCTGATGTACTTCATCAGCCCGGGAAGTGCAACGGAAGTCACATCTACGGCATTTATAACAAAATGTTTGTCTTTATTGGCAGGCTGCAGCATCTGATCAGCAGCCTCCAGAGCCGTCAGGAGCAGAATGCCACTTCCCATTTTTCCGGCAGCTCCCAGCACGGTTACATTTGATAGTCTTTCGGTGTAATTCATTGGTGTGTTTATGTGTTGTTTATATTAATAACTATAATCTTGCAGAACGAACAGCTTTTTAAAAACCAGCAAGAGAAAAAGCCTTACCATTGATTACAGGATACAGTCAAATAAAGCTTCATCACACGATTTGATTTTTTAGGCACATTTCTGGCTGGCGATGTTTACTTCCACTCTGGTTTTCGTTTTTCAAGAAATGCTTTCATACCGAGTTCTCCTTCGTTGCCAAAAGGATCACCAAAGTGGGTTTGCTCCAATTCTTCGCCGGCAGCATAACTCATTTCCACTCCCTGACGGGTAACTTCCTTCACAAGTTTCACTGCCAACGGGCCTTTTGAAGCAATCACCTCGGCCAGGCGACGGGCTTCGGTCAGAAGATTTTCAGGTTCGGTTACCTTTTGAACCAAACGCATGGAAAGAGCTTCGGCTGCAGTAATCGCTTCGCCGGTGGTAAGCAGGTAAAGGGCATCTGCCAGATTGGTAAGCCTGGGCAAACGCTGAGTACCAGCATAACCTGGAATCAACCCCAGGTTAACCTCGGGTTGTCCGAACCGGGCATTAGAAGCAGCGATTCTGAAATCACAGGCCATCGCCAGTTCCATACCTCCGCCTAAAGCAAAACCATTTACAGCAGCAATTACCGGAAAGGGCAATTGCCCGAGACGGTTAAACACAGCCTGCCCTTTGGCAGAAAAACCTCTTGCTTCGTTCGGGTGCATATGAACCATTTCGGCAATATCAGCGCCGGCCACAAAGGCTTTTCCTTCGCCGGTAATAATAAGAGAGCGAATGCCAGGCACTTCTGAAATTTCGGTAATAAACCGATCCATTTCATCAAAAAAAGTTGAATTGAGCGCATTGAGCGCCTGTGGTCTGCTGATGGTTAAAATGGCACAATGGCCATCTATAACCGGCTTAAGGATTGAATATTCCATAATCGATATCGCGCCTGCAGCGCTTTGGGTTTAGATTTAATAAATATGAACACAGACTGATTTAACAAGCATCCAACGGCACCTTTAATGGAAGTGCTTCCGGTTTTCGGGTATCTGCCTGTAAAAATTACAATCTTCAATTTCTTTGCTAAATGCCAGCCAATCAATCATTTCAAGCGCTGCTTCATGACTCAGACTATCCATTTGGGTACGACAAGTTACATGAAACTTTTTGCTTTTTGCTGACTTAGCCTGATCTGATTCCAGGTCAGCCTTACCCATCTCACGTTGTAAAATATTTTCCTTCAGCTCAATATCAGCCATCGCCTCAGTATCAGAAACATAGATAAAAATAACCCTCACATGTTTAAAGTAGCCGGATTGAAGGAAAGGCAGAAATCCCCAGAAACTAGATCGTTTGAGACGCCTGCTGCTTGAAAAGATATTCAGCCGGTTATTCAATTTTGACTCTTTTTCGCGTCCTTCCATTTTTCCGAAAGGTTGCCGCTGTGCAGCCGGCAAAAGATTGACCCGGGAAATCAGGCCATGAAGGTCTTGAACAAACGCCAGGTACAATTCGCCATATTTGGCAAAATTCTCCTGTATCCTGGTGTACTTCTGTTGAATCCTTTCCGATCTTGAAATGGATTCATCCGGTGGCTTTTGAAATTTTTCGGCTTCTTCTAACCAATGTGGCATCGTAAACAGAATTGGTTTTCAAACCTAATACAAATTCTGATGTTAACATATAAAAAGACGAAAAAATATATGCACCTGGTGCTGTTTTTCCCCGGATAATTGATAGTTTATGCTTAATTTTCGTGCAACTAAGCAACAATTTTATTGTTTTCAGTATCACCCATTAACTCATTCAAACTCATGCTTACCACTTTAACACTTGAACAAATGAATGCCCTGTCGGAAGGCACCCTGATGCAACAACTGGGCATTGTATATACTGAAATAGGGCCTGATTATCTTTGTGGTTCCATGCCCGTTGACCGCCGCACCAAACAGCCGGCCGGCCTGTTGCATGGAGGCGCCTCTGCAGCGCTGGCCGAAACGCTGGGAAGCATGGGTTCCATGTCAATAGTTGACCTGGAAAAACAGTCTATTGTGGGTATTGAGGTGAATGCCAATCATATCAGAAGTGTAACAGAAGGTCATGTGCACGGGAAAGCCACACTGGTCATGCGTTCGAGAAAACTGCATGTATGGGAAATAAAAATCACCAATGATGCAGGCAGCCTTGTTTGCCTCTCCAGGCTAACGATTATGGTTTTGAATAAAGACAAATAAGCCCGTTTTTCTATGTTGGAATCAAAAAAAAGAAGCATAACAGGTTTAAGAGAATCATTTCTTGAAACCGGACGTGCGTTTGTGACCTATCGTTTCCCGGGGACAACGGAACAGATGATTATGTCGGGCCATGTTAATTTATTGCCCGAAAACAATTTCAGCCATCTGATATCAGGCAGGCTTGGTTTTCTGATGGCTGGCTTTAACAGCTCCACACCGCCACTCTGGCTGGAAGCAGATTATTTCAGTCGTTATCCTGCAAGCGAAAAACTTCAACCGGCACCAATTTCCGAAACTTTACCGCTATTGCCCCTGATTGATGTTTATGAAGTATCTGAAACAGACTATATTCAACAAGTTGAAAAGGTCACAACTGAGTTAAAGAGCGGTAAAGCCGGAAAAGTAGTTTTATCCCGAATGATGACTACCCCTTTTGAAAACCCCTATTCTGCCCCTGCTTTGTTCGACTGGCTTTGTCATACACACCAGGAGGCTTTTGTTTATCTGGCATTTTTACCTCCGCATGGTCTCTGGATGGGCGCTACACCGGAAAAACTCCTGACTTATAAAGAACAAACCGTATCAACCATGGCCCTTGCAGGTACACGCAAAGTACAATCATCAAACGAGTGGACCAGAAAAGAATATTCAGAGCACGCCTTTGTATCCAGTTATATTCAAGAAAAACTCGAAAAAACACACTGCATTAACATTGAGCATTCAGCGCCATACACGGTGAGGGCAGGCAAGGCTGAACATCTGAGAACTGATTTCACCGCAAAATGTTCACGCCATCAGGCCGCTGAATTGATAAAAGAGCTGCACCCGACACCGGCAGTTTGTGGCATGCCTGTGAATGAAGCCTTAAGAATTATCGGCCAGACAGAAAGCCATGAGCGATCTTACTATACCGGCTTTCTGGGCCCGGTTGGGAATGAAACCATCAACCTGTTTGTTAACCTTCGCTGTATGCAGCTTATCAAAGAAAAAGCCATTATTTATGCCGGAGGAGGCCTCACTGCCGATTCAAATCCACAGGCAGAATGGGACGAAACCGTACTTAAAAGCGGAACCATGATGGCTGCAATCGAAAAAATGCGGAATTTAGCAAACTGATTTCAATGCCATGAGTAAAGAAAAGGAACAAATAAGCCTGCTTGCCGTTTTAATGGCAGAAAAAGGCATTTCAAACATTGTAGTCTCACCCGGCTCGCGCAATGCGCCAGCAATTATCATGTTGGCACAACATCAGAAACTCAACCTTATCAGCATTGCTGATGAGCGTAGTGCCGGATTCTTTGCCTTAGGCATAGCGCTGAAATCTCAAAAGCCGGTTGCATTGCTTTGTACCTCGGGCAGTGCCGCACTCAATTACGCCCCGGCCATTGCTGAAGCATATTACCAAAAAGTCCCGCTCCTGGTAATTACTGCTGACCGGCCTGTTGAATGGATAGATCAGGGAGATGGCCAAACCATCAGGCAGGAAAGAATTTTTGCCAATTATATCCGAAAAAGTTTCAATCTGCCGGTCTCAACGGAGAAGCCGGAAAATATCTGGTTTGCGACACGTATCATTAACGAAGCCATTGACAGATGCTTATTTCCGGCAGCCGGGCCGGTGCATATAAACCTGCCTTTGGCCGAACCACTTTATCAAATTGATGCCAGTAGTTATCTGACTCAGGCCGCTATTATCAGCATGGCCGGTATTGAAAGCAAACTCCCAGCCAAACAGCTTGCCGTCGTGGCTGAAACCTGGAACAATGCCGCATCTAAACTTATACTGGTCGGGCAGCTGCAACCTTCTGAGCTTTTACAGGACAGTTTAAACCATCTGGCTAATGATCCATCGGTCATTGTACTCACCGAAACAACATCCAATCTTTCAAACCAGGGCTTTATTGCATGCATCGATCAGGTAATTGACGGCCTGAATGAAACAGAGAAAGCCCAGATAAAACCCGAAATACTTCTTACATTCGGCGGAGCCGTAGTTTCAAAAAAGGTAAAAGCACTGCTGCGCAAATTGAAGCCAGCTGCACACTGGCATATCAGCAACGACCCTGAAGAATTTTATCAGGACACTTACCAGTCGCTTAGTTTACACATACCCGTTTCAGCTGAATCATTTCTGACACAACTTTCAGCCAATACACAACAAAAAGAGAGCCCTTACCGTGAGCGGTGGAACAGCTTAAAGCTTATAAGAAATAAGAAACACCTGCAGTATATAAATTCTCTTGACTTTTGCGACATGCAGGTTTTTGACATGCTCTTCAAGCACATACCTGCCGGCACTGATATACATCTGGCTAACAGCACTCCTGTAAGATATGCGCAACTTTTTGAGCACAAAAACAAATACTGCTTTTTTGCAAACCGGGGCACAAGCGGAATTGATGGTTGCGTATCTACAGCGGCAGGAGCTGCCTATGTGGCAGATAAACCAGTTAGTGTGATTACAGGCGACATTGGCTTTTTTTATGACAGCAATGCGCTTTGGAACCAAAATCTGAACACCTGTTTCCGCATCATCATTATCAATAACGGAGGTGGAAATATATTCAGAATAATTGACGGACCATCTGATTACGATCAGCTCGAGACTTTTATTGAAACCGCGCACCAACACACAGCAGAAGGGCTGGCTCACAATTTTGGCCTCCGGTATTTTAAGGCTGACAGTCAATCTTCGCTCAGCCTTGCTTTGAATGAGTTTTACAATTACAATAATGCCGGAGCCGCAATGCTCGAAATAATAACACCAAACATATTAAGTGCTAAAGTGTTAAAAGATTACTTTAAATACATGCATACATGACAACAACAAGAAACTGGACAACAATAAAGACTTACGAAGAGATCAAGTTCGATTTTTTTGAAGGTATCGCCCGTATCACCATCAATCGCCCACGCTATCATAATGCTTTTACCCCTGACACGGTAAATGAGATGATTGACGCCATGCGATACAGTCGCGAAGCAGATGAGATTGGAGTAGTCGTCATTACCGGCGAAGGAGACAAGGCCTTTTGCAGCGGTGGCGACCAAAACATTAAAGGAGTTGGCGGCTATGTGGGCAAGGATGGCATCCCGCGCCTCAATGTTCTCGACCTTCAGAAACTCATCAGATCATTGCCCAAACCGGTAGTGGCCATGGTTAATGGTTATGCCATCGGCGGCGGCCATGTATTACATGTCGTATGCGATTTGAGTATCGCTTCAGAAAATGCCATTTTCGGCCAAACCGGGCCAAAAGTAGGCAGTTTTGACGGTGGATTTGGATCATCTTACCTCGCCCGTATAGTTGGTCAGAAAAAAGCGCGTGAAATCTGGTTTCTGTGCAGGCAATATTCAGCCCGGGAGGCACTGGAAATGGGACTCGTAAACAAAGTTGTACCTTTCAGTCAACTCGAAGACGAAGTAGTAGACTGGTGTAAAACAATGATGGAAAGAAGTCCGTTGGCTTTACGCATGCTCAAAATGTCGATGAATGCAGAACTTGACGGACAAACCGGTATTCAGGAGCTGGCAGGTAATGCCACACTTCTCTATTATCTTACCGAAGAAGCCCAGGAAGGGAAGCATGCATTTCTTGAAAAACGCAAACCTGATTTCAGCAAGTTCCCGAAGTTCCCTTGATTACGGGCCATAATAAGATGACAAAAAATAAATTAAATGCCTGGGTTCACGCCATTCGGTTGCGTACGCTGCCTTTGGCTTTTTCAAGTTCGCTGCTCGGAAGTTTTATCGCTTATTTCGACCAGTCCTTTAAGTGGAGTGTACTTTGGATGGCTTTACTTACCACGCTGTTTTTACAGATTCTGTCTAACCTGGCCAATGATTACGGTGATTCTAAAAACGGAGCCGACAACAGCGAAAGAGTTGGTCCGCAAAGGGCAGTGCAGAGTGGCATTATCACAGCCAAAGAAATGCGCATTGCAGTTATCATGACCAGTTTACTTGCATTTATATCCGGCATTTTGCTTATCGGAGCCGGCATCGGATTTTCTGTATCGCTCAAGTGGCTTATGTTTTTGCTGCTTGGCATAGGGGCACTCGGTGCGGCCATCAATTACACAGTAGGCAAAAAACCATACGGCTATATGGGGTTTGGCGATTTATTTGTCTTTCTGTTTTTTGGATTAACAGGTGTTTTAGGCACTTACTACCTGCATACCGGCCAGTTTTATGCAGGCCTGTTACTCCCGGCAACTGCCATGGGGTTATTAAGCACTGCAGTACTCAACCTTAACAATATGCGCGATGTTGAAGGTGACGGGCGTGCAGGCAAACGCACGCTGGTTGTAATCATGGGACCTTCAATGGCCCGCGTTTATCATCTGCTGCTGATCATCGGAGCTCCGCTTGCTTTAACGGGCTATACCCTGCTGAATTATCGCGGGCCCGGGCAATTTATCTTCCTGATTACTTTGCCGGTTCTGTTGTTGCATCTGAAGGTGGTTTTCAGAACCAAAGAACCTTCAGCGCTCGACCCTCAGCTTAAAAGACTGGCACTTACTACTTTTGCAACAGTCATTATTTTTGGTTTCGGTATGATTATCTGATGATAAACGCAAGGTACACAAAGTACAGTCTTCATTTCAGGACGCCCGCAGGTACGTCCCGGGGTACACTATTGAGTAAGGACAGTTGGTTTATCCTGGTGAATGATGATATGCATCCTCAAATAACCGGAATAGGTGAATGCAGCATCCTGAAAGGCCTCAGTATGGATGACCGGCCTGATATTGAAGATATGCTGAAGCTGATTTGTGCCGCACCCCTGGAAATATGGGAAAGAAGAGATAGTGCTCTTGCTGAATGGCCGGCACTTCGCTCAGGCCTTGAAATGGCCCTGCTCGATTTGAAAAACGGTGGACAACAATTACTTTTTCCCTCTGCATTTACACAGTCCCTAAAATCAATTCCCATCAACGGGCTGGTGTGGATGGGCCAACCGGATTATATGCTTCAGCAGATTGATGAAAAAATAAACAGTGGTTTCAGGGTCATTAAAATGAAAATCGGAGCCATTGATTTTAATGAAGAGCTCCATTTGCTCAGCTATATCAGGAATCAGTACAATAAATCAGCGATTGAAATCAGGGTTGATGCCAACGGCGCCTTTGCTCCGGAAGAAGCACCTGACAAGCTCAATCAGCTGGCACGTTTCGACATTCACTCCATTGAGCAGCCCATCAAAGCCGGCCAGTTTGCAATAATGGCTGAATTATGCAGGCAATCACCCATTCCCATAGCTCTTGACGAAGAATTGATTGGTATTCCATCCCATCATCAGGCGAAAGCATTACTTCAAACAATTCATCCACAATATATTATCCTTAAACCTTCATTATTAGGCGGCTTCGAAGCATCAGAAAAATGGATAAAACTGGCTGACGATTTGGGTATTGGTTGGTGGGTAACCTCAGCCCTTGAATCAAACATTGGATTGAATGCCATTGCGCAGTGGACAGCCACGCTTAACAGCTCCATGCCGCAGGGGCTGGGTACCGGCAGTTTGTTCACCAACAATATTCCAGCGCCTCTGAAAATAAAAAACGGCGCTTTACATGCCGAAAGCAGCATCTCATGGGATGTATCAGCCATACTTTAACCCGAATCCACCATGTTTGATATTCCTGACAAACTTATTTTAAACGGGCAGACCTACAAGGGGAAAACACTGCTGCAACTGGCAGCAGATCTACAAGCCAAAGAAAAAACAGAGCAGGAAAAATCACTGGGAAAATTCATCAGCCATTGGGTTGACAAGCAAGATTTTGTTAAAGTGAAAACATCAGGTTCTACCGGGAAGCCTAAAATAATTAAGCTGAAGAAAAGCGCCCTGTTGGCCTCAGCCTCCATGACCACGGGCTTTCTCCGGCTCAATTCCGGACAAACAGCACTGCTGTGCCTGAATACACATTTTATTGCAGGTATCATGATGGTGGTGAGGGCCATGCAAATGGAATTAAATTTAATAACAGTCGCACCCGATGGATTCCCGCTAAACAACCTGCCCGACAACCAACCGGTTGACTTTGCAGCTATGGTGCCCGCTCAGGTTTTTAACTCAATAAACCACCCCGCATCAAGGCGCAAACTGGAATCTATTGGCACGCTGATTATCGGCGGCGCGCCAATAAGTCCCTCACTTGAAGAATCAATAGCGGGCTTATCCGGCAAAATTTATGCAACGTTTGGCATGACAGAAACCATTTCGCACATTGCCCTTCGCAGAATTAATGGCCCTGAAAGGAAAGAAACCTACACCTTATTGCCAGACATCACCATGGAAACCGATGAGCGGGGATGTCTTATTGCCTGTGTTCCATACCTTGATGAGAGCAGGATTGTAACCAATGACCTTATCAGAATAGAAACGCCCACAACGTTTCAATGGCTGGGGCGGGCCGACAATGTCATCAACAGTGGTGGCTTAAAGTTGATACCTGAAGAAATTGAAAAAAAAATAACGCCCTTTTTGACTTCGCGTTTCTTTATTGCGGCTCAGCCCGATACCAAGCTTGGCGAAATACCGGTTCTCATCATTGAATCTGCAACGCCGGTTTCAGCATCTGAAAAAGAAGCCTTGCTGAGCAGAATAAAAACAGTGCTTGCCAAAAGTGAATTGCCAAAATACATATGGCAATCCAGTCAGTTTGCTGAAACAAGCAACGGAAAAATTAACCGCTCGAAGAGCGTTGAGAATCTGCAGGCCAGGTAAACAATTAAAACAGCCCCTTCACTTTAGGCTTGCCGGCAATAAAATCTTTGAGATAAAAAGGCTCAAAATAAGCCACATCTTCAAAAGCACCTGAATGAAATTGTCGTTGCGCTATCTGATTCATATATGCCGACGACACTGTAAAATTATCTTGAAAAGTGATGTTCGGGTGATGGAGCACTTCGCGACATTTATCAGCGCCATCTCCTGCAATAATCAAATGATATCCGGCCAACAAATCGTTAAACGAATCACCTGTAATAACACTGGCGGCAGTTTCACTTACCACTTGCAGTTGTTCGTCAAAAACAGCGGTGTACACTTCCATGCGGCGGGCATCAATCATGGGAACATACAAAACCGGCAACTGAAAACTGAGTTCCTTTGATTTCTGCTTCATCCCGCAGGCCATGCTTTCAAGAGTAGAGATACCAATAAGTGGTTTATCAAGCGCATAACATAAACCTTTGGCTGTTGACACGCCAATGCGCAAGCCTGTGTACGAACCAGGGCCTTTGCTTACAGCTACAGCATCAAGCTGACGTTTGTCCACGCCTGTTTCTTTCAGTATCTCATCAATAAAAACAGCCACCACTCGTGCGTGAGAATTTACCTCGCTGCTTTCTCTGATGGCGAGAATATCATTTTCATTTGTTAAACTCACACTGCAAACTGAAGTTGCAGTTTCAATATTCAGGATCAAAGCCATTTTCTTACCAACTATTTTTTCTTAAACAACTCAGCTTTATCAACCACTTTTACTTTATCGCCATCTTTGAGCGATTTGGAGACTGCGCGGTAAGGACCACTCACTACTTCATCACCAGCCTTTAAGCCATCAGTAATAATAATGTATGTATTATCCTGAATGCCTGTTTTCACCTTCTGAAGAACAACAGCACCTTCTTTAACCAGGAACACATATTCCTGAACGGGCTCATCATTGCGTGCCATTTCTTCTGACTTTTGCACCTGCTTATCGTCCTGCTTGCCACTCATTGAAGTTGTATCATTGCGGGTGGTTACTGACTGAATAGGCACAGTTAACATATTAAGGGCCGTTTCGGTTTGAATATCAACGGTAGCCGACATGCCCGGCCTGAAGGGTGACGCATTGGGCGATTCTTCAGGAATCAGGTCGCCATACGACTCGGGCAGCATTCTGATTTTGACATCAAAATTGGTGACCTGATCAGCTGTTAAACCTGTAACATTGGCCGAAGTTGCAATCTCGGTAACAATTCCCTTAAACTTGCGATTAAGGTATGAATCCACTTCAACCAGTGCAGTATCGTTCAGTGCAACGCGTACAATATCGTTCTCATTCACACTCACAATCACTTCCATCATAGCCAGATTGGCAATACGCAAAATCTCGGTACCGGCAGAAAACTGTGAAGCACCGGCTACACGTTCGCCCTTTTCAACATTCAGTTTCGAAATGGTTCCTGACACTGGAGCGTATATATTTGTTTTATATAAATTTTCGGCAGCTTCTTTCACAGATGCTTCAGCACTTTTAACCGAAAAATCAGAAGCTTTCACATTCTCTTCGGCAGCTGTAACTTCGGCTTTGGCAACTTCAAAAGCCGATTTTGCCGCATCATATTCAGAGGCAGAAATTGCCTTTTCTTTCCACAAACGCTCATTGCGTTCAAAACTGGCTTTTGCATTGATAAACTGAGCCTGAACCTGTGCTACACGCGCCCGTGAATTGGCAAGATTGGCCTTTTGAGTATTCAGACTGGCCAGAATACGATCGTAGGTTGAGGTGTAAATTTTCGGATCAATCTTAGCCAGCAAGTCACCTGCCTTTACCTGATCTCCTTCCTTTATATATACTTCAATCACTTCGCCGCTTACGTCAGGTGAAATTTTGACTTCGGCTTCAGGCTGAATCTTCCCGTTGGCCGAAACCGTTTCAATAATGGAACGCAACTCCGCTTTTTCAGTTGTAACTTCAGTTATATCTTCTTTGCCTATAAGGCCCTGCTTACGGGCAATGGCCAAAAAAATAATCACCAGTACAATTGCGGCAATACCAATTCTGATCAGATTCTTCCTTTTTTTCATCGATCTGTAGTTTCCTTTGTTGATGTATTTTTATGCTCTTGTCCTGTCCATCTCTCAACTGGCCGGAACAGAGTATTCTTTCTTTTCTTTTCAAACAAAATTAAAGCACTTAAGTTAATCTTAACAGCCCTATTGCATGAAAAGTAAAAACCGCCCGGCAATTAGCAGGGACGGTTAAATAAATTATCGACAAACCATTACGCTATTTGAGTGAAAGTGGTCTGCCCATGTAAAAGTCCAGAACTGTGGTTTTAAAAATAAAGTCAAATTTACTTTGTAATTGCTCTGATTCAGCATTCGACAAATCTTTTTTGGCATTATTGTAATCAACAGAGTTCATGATGCCCACATCAAATTTTTGTTCAGCATAGCGGAAAGACTCCCTGGTAGCATTCACTTTCTTTTCGGCAGCATGATATTGTTTAAGCGAAGCCCTTGCATCGGCCCAGGCCTGTTGAATGGTCTTGCGCAATTGCAGTTTCTGAACTTCAAGATCAATCTTTGAATTATCGAGCGCAATTTTAGCCTTGCTCACATTGGTGCGACTTTGCCAGCCGTTTAAAATCGGAATGGTCAAATAAAGTCCGATTGACTGGTTATTGTTATCAGATATCTGGTCGCTCCACGCTTTTGTTTTATAGGTATAATCAAACGAATTGGCATAAACATCGAGGTTGGCTGCATCGGGATTTAAGGCATACCCAATCAACTGTGGCTGCCCCGGAAGTACCTGATCAACAATCTGACTGGCTCCTGAATAACCTGTACCCCAGCTTCCGCTCAACGAAAGTGACGGGTAATAACCACCCTTTGCACGGGCCAGTTGTTTTTCGCTGCCAAGCAAGCGATATTCAGCAGCTTTGATTTCGGGCATGTTAGCCTGAGCGTAAGTAAATATCTGGTCAGGATTTGCAACCAAAGAAGGCTCGCCATCTATATTTAAAGCCGGAACCTCTATATCAAAACCATCAGCAGAGGGCAAATCGAGCAACTGACTTAGGGTAAGCAGTGATAGTTCCAGGTTATTCTCAGCCTCAATCAGGCTTGATTCCTCAACGGCATATTGCGCCTCAATGGTATAGGAATCGCCTTGCGCCATGGTACCGGCATCCACCAGCTTTTTCATTCTTTCCACCTGCTGACGGGTAATGTCAAGCTGGTTTGTACGGATTAAAACCAATTCCTTGTAGAACAAAACCTGCATGTAAAAAGTAGCAATGTTGATAGACATATCATTCATGTACTTGTCTGCATCCTGCTGACTGGCCATCAGGTTTAACTGGCTTTGCTTTATGCTGTTAAGCTTTTGAAAGCCATTAAACAAAGTAACTCCACTTTGCAGGTAAAAGTTATTGGATTGCGTTCTGCTTGTAGCAAACTGATTGGTGTAACGGTCAACCGTTTGCCCGTAGTTATAGGCGTGCGTGGCATTTCCGGTGATACCAGGCAGCAAATCGAGTTTCGACTGCAGCAAATCGGCCTTTGCACTTTCAACAAGCAGCATTTGCTGTTTTACCTGTAAATTATTGGTGAGTGCATGGTTTACGCATTGTTCAAGTGTCCACACCTGTTGTGAACTCGCACTTAAGCTAATCAGCGCAAATAGTATTGCAAAAAAGGCATTTGGTTTTCTCATCTCCTGTTGATTTTCCTTGGTTGTTGCTGTTTATTGCCCTGGTTAAGGGTAACAAACGAAAATGCATTGTATAAAGACCGTGCCACACATGCTATCATACTGATTCAACGTGTATTACAAAATAATAACCGCATACAAATTGTTCAGTATCGCTCAGTGCGGGTTCATTTCTGAACACCCGGCGAGGGCTGTTTGTTTTAAACGCTTTGTAATCTGCTAAAGTATTGATCAAATTTATACTTTTGAATTCTTTAATTGGATTAAATTTACAAAAATTATTAATTCCCTGTTTTCAGGGTCTATATTGCACTATCCCACCCCTTTGATTATGAAAACAGTTTTTAGGATTTCAGTAGCTTTGACGCTTATCCTGCTTACAGGGTTACAACTGACAGCGCAAAAAACACAGGCTCCGGCGCTGAGCGATACAATTGATGTTACACATTACGGCCTGCACCTGACAGTTACCGACTTTACCAACCATATAATCACCGGCCAGGCACAAGTAACATTTACCACACCACTGAACAATATCCATTTTCTGCCGCTTGAACTCAAGCAACTACAGGTTGATTCAGTAAAAAATGCCGATAACATACAACTGAGCTTTACCCACACAGGCGACCTTTTAAGGATAAGTCTGGATGAGGCGATATCGGTCAACGACACATCCATGGTTGTCGTTTATTATCATGGCACTCCTTTCCATGAATCATGGGGCGGTTTTCACTTCTCGGGAAGTTACGCCTTTAACCTGGGAGTAGGATTTGTTTCTGTGCCACACAACCTGGGCAAAGCATGGTTTCCCTGTATTGATGATTTTATTGATCGCGCTTATTACGATTATTACATCACTGTTGAAAACGACAAAACGGCTGTATGTGGCGGATTACTGCAATCTGTAGCACCTGTCAACGATCAGACCAGGCTTTTTCACTGGAAATCAGACCGCACTTTACCCACTTATCTGGCGTCGGTAGCCGTTGGGCCTTATTCGCTGGTATCCGACTCCTTTTCAGGAATGCAAGCTGAAATACCTGTTACCTATTATGTAAGGCCTTCTGACACCACCCGCGCGCGGGGCAGTTTCCTGAATATGCCCCTGATTGCAGGAAATTTTGAAGAAGCCTTTGGCCCTTATCCTTTTCAGCGCATTGGAATTACCGGAACATCGCTGGGCGCCATGGAACATGCTGAAAATATTTTTTATCCAAATGGAAGTATCAATGGCAATTTATCTGACGAATGGCTTTACACCCATGAACTCTCTCACATGTGGTTTGGGAACAAGGTAACCTGTTCGTCAGATGCTGATATGTGGTTAAATGAGGGATGGGCCCGCTGGTGCGAAACCCTATACCGCGAAAAGCTTTACGGAACAGAATCTGCCAAAAACAATATGCGTTCGCTCATGCGAAACGTGCTTCAATACATTCACACGACCGAAGGTGGATACCGGCCATTATCGCCCATGCCATCAGAATATACATATGGCGATAATGTATACGACAAAGGTGGAATGACAGTGCATGCCCTTCGCGGATATATGGGCGATAGCCTGTTTTTTAACGGCGTGCAAACCTACCTCAGCACATTTGCCTTTAAACCAGCGTCATCCTATGATTTACGCGATGCGCTTTCGGCTTCATCCGGAATTGATTTAACTGACTTCTTCAACTTTCATGTTTTCGGGCCGGGATTCAACCAGTGCTCAGTTGATTCTTTCAAAGTATATCCGGCCGGAAATGAATTCGACATTGAGGTCTTTATGAAACAGCGACTGAAAGGCACCGATGTTTATGCAATGGACTGCCGCTCTGAACTTGCCTTTATGAATGATTTGTGGCAAACTGAAACCCGCAAAATCAGCTTCCAGGGTTCGCATGGTTCAGCCCTATTCAGGCTCCCTTTTATCCCGGCTTTGGTCATGACCGACCTGAATGAAAAATCGGGTGACGCTACAACCGACCAATACAAAATCATCAAAACCACCGGACTTTATGACTTTACTGACACTTTTTTCAAACTTGACGTAACCGAAATAAGTGATTCAGCTTTTGTAAGAATAACACACAATTGGGTGCCACCCGACAGCCTCCGCATACCACAGTCAGGATTAAAGCTGAGCGACTACCGCTACTGGAGTGTTGAAGGCATTTTCCCTGAAGGATTTCATGCTACCGGCAGATTTTCATATAACAGAAACGGATATCTTGACAACACTTTGTTAACCAATTCGGCTGATTCACTGGTAATCCTTTACCGGCCTGATGCTTCTTCCGATTGGATGCCGGTTTCATTCACAAAAACGGGACCCTGGCAAATTGGCACCATTTATGTTCCGCAGCTCAGACCCGGTGATTACACGCTGGCCGTTTGGGATGCTGTTTATGTGGGAAGCAACCTTATACCTGATGATGATCAATTATTCAGGGTATACCCCAACCCGGCAACAGGCGTTGTGAATATCGAAACAAATGCCAGGCACACCGGCGTTCTTTCAATACATGACACATCGGGAAAACTTGTTTATTTAACTGATGTTGCCGCTGAAAATCAGCATTTTCGCTGGAACTGCTCCCTCAATAACCGGGGCACATATTTGGTCTCCCTTATTTCCAGCCAGGGATGCACATCCAGTAAAAAGATTCTTATTCAGCCCTGAACCATGAATCCAGAAAAATACGCCGGGTTACTGCAACAGCATTTTGCATTTCATAAAAATGAATATAATGCAGAGCGCATGAGTAAATATATGCTCAATAAGTTCGAATTTTTTGGTATTCAGTCACCTCTCAGAAAACAACTAGCCGCCTCATTTATACACGAGCATGGCATTCCAGCCCCTGAACAGCTTGCCGAAACAGCAGGCATTATCTGGCAATTGCCTCAGCGTGAGCTGCATTATGTTATCATGGAGATATGTTCACGTAAACCCTATATGGCCGACAGCAACCGATATGAACTTTACAAATTTATGATTACCACCCATTCATGGTGGGACACTGTTGATTATATTGCCTCAAACCTGGTCGGAGCCTGGTTGATAAAACATAAAGACAAAACAAACGTTGTAACACATGACCTGATGACATCAGGGAACATGTGGCTTCAGAGAACTGCTTTACTTTTTCAGCTTAAATACCGCCAATCGACTGACAGCAGGATGTTGTTTGAATTTATTGAACAACTGGCCGTTTCCAATGAATTCTTTATCAGAAAAGCCATTGGCTGGGCACTGCGCGAATATTCCAAAACCTGTCCGGAAATAGTTCTGGCTTTTGTCAATAATCATGAATTATCGGGGTTAAGCAAGCGCGAGGCCCTCAGAATAATGAATAAAAACCAAGGAAATGAATGAAATAGCAGCAACCACATGGTGGATGCAAATGACCCAAAAACCAGCCGCTGGAACAACTGTTCCATTGCCTGAAGGCTGCACAGTAATACGTGCTTTAAACCCCAACAGGGCTTACTACCTTTATCTGTACACTTCGGTTGGCCGGCCTTACCAGTGGTATAACCGGCTGATGATGCCTGCAGATGAGCTTCAGGGATTACTTGAAGATAAAAACACTGAGATTTATGTACTTTATTTAAACGGCGTTCCGGCTGGTTTCGCTGAGTTTGATGTGGCTGCTGAAAAAAGTACCGAAATGGTTTACTTTGGGTTGGGCTGCGACTTTACCGGACGCGGACTTGGCAAACCGTTTTTACAGTGGTGTATTGACAAAGCCTGGCAGAGGCCTATCAACCGTCTGTGGTTGCACACCTGCAACCTTGATCATGCAGCTGCACTCTCGCTTTACCAGAAAGCAGGGTTTATAATTTACGATCAGGACACCATCATGCAACAAACACCAGATCCTGAAGATGACCCCTACCGCCTCCTTCCCTGGTAAAATGATAACCGCAATACATTATGCTAAAACAAACTGAATGGAAAACAAAATAGCACAATTTTTCTCCTGGGTATTGCACCCGATGATGATGCCAACCTACGCCATGTTATTGCTTTTTAACCAGAATGCATATTTTGTATTGATATTGCCTCAAAAACTAAAGCTGATGCTGGCCGGTCTGATTTTCGCCAACACATTTATATTACCGCTCATTTTTATCTGGATGATGCGCAAAAGAGGCATCATCAGCAGCCTGCAAATGCCATTGCGCAGCGAGCGTACATTTCCGTTTGCCATAACTGCGTTGTTTTACATTGCCACATTCATCATGATGCGTAACCTCGGATTGCCTAACCTTTATGAATTATTCATTATTGGCGGAACCGTGTTGATTATCATTGCCCTGATTGTGAACCTCTTCTGGAAAATAAGCATTCATATGCTGGGTATGGGCGGCCTGCTCGGAGGCTTTATCGGGCTTTCGTTGCTATCGTATATTGATGCCCGCGGACTGATTGTTTCATTGATGGCCCTGTCGGGCGCTGTCGGGTTTGCCCGCTTAAAACTGAACACCCACAACTCAGCCCAGGTTTATGCCGGCTTCGCTGCGGGTGTAATTATCATGTTAAGCGTTTTGTCTTTTCTGTAAATCAGAAAGGCCGAAGTGATATTCCAACAGAAACAGGATAAATCTGAGGTCCGAAATTTTCTTCAAAAACCTTGGTAATAGAATAAAATCCTGTCACACATATCCATTTGTAACCAATCTGAATGGTAGGACCTATGCGCCACGACTGAAAGTTTGGCAAACTGCTTTCTTTTACTTTCAAATCACTTCCATCGGCAAAATCATCGCCTTTATATTTTGTATGGGCATTGAGCAAAAAACCGGCTTTGATTCCGATTGCCACTTTAAATCCACCTTCGGTCTTAAACCTGAGTTCAGCAGGAATGTCAAGATAAGTTAGTGAAACCTTATTTTTCTTGTATTTAAGACTCTGTTCGGTATCTGTAGTTTTCTCAGGTATTTTAGAGAAAAAAGAAACCCCCGATGTATCGCTAAGCATGCCGTCGCTAAATAAGTTATGCATCCCCAGGCCAGCCCCGATAGCAAAAGCAAAATTGCTCTCTTTGATAGGATAAGTGTACATCCCATAAATATTTGCGCCCTGATTGATGGTTCTGAAACTGATATCATCCGGTGCATCCATCACAATATCATTAAAAATGTCGACACCCATTGAGAATTTCTTACTAAACAGGTTGTCAGCACTTTTCTGAGCCTGCGAAGCCATCGAAAAGGCTATGAAAGCCATCATTATAAATAAGGTACGTTTCATCGTTATTTTTTTTTATGATTTGCCCGGTTTTCTAATCTTACATGCATAAGACGGCCAGCCAGGAGTGACGAAATCAAAAGTCCGTTACAAAGATAGGAAAAATGATGAAGACTGCCCGATAAAGCAAATCAGGGAAACCCGGTATAAATGATAAAAAATCATAAAAACGCCTTCTTTGTCCGGAATCAATTCATTTACAAAACATTAAACTACCATTAGAAATAAACCTCAGGCTGAGTTTTCTTCAGCCAGTCCACAATAAAAAGAAACCCTGACGGATTATTGATAAATCCGCCAGGGTAAATAACAGGTTGCAATACAACCTACAACATGGAATAACCGTTTTTAGGCAGAGTTATTCTGTAATCCCTACCCTGTTCAGGATAAAAGCGACTTCAAAGGCTGTTTCTTTAAGCGCATCAAACCGGCCGGTTGCGCCACCATGGCCGGACTCCATATTGGTTTTAAGTAAAAGAATATTGTCATCTGTTTTCAAGGCTCTGAGTTTGGCCACAAATTTGGCAGGTTCATGGTAGCCAACCTGAGAATCGTTAAGTCCGCCTGTTACGAGCATATTGGGATAATTCTGTGCTTTTACATTGTCGTAAGGTGAGTATGACAGCATATACCGGTAATACTCCTCCTCATTTGGATTTCCCCACTCTTCATATTCCTGAGTGGTAAGCGGCAAGCTGCTGTCAAGCATGGTATTGATCACATCTACAAAAGGCACTTGCGCCACCACAGTATTGAACAGGTCTGGTCGCATATTCACCACTGCTCCCATCAGCAAACCACCTGCGCTTCCACCCATAATGGCCAGCTTTGAGGAGGTAGTGAGCTGATCAGCAATCAGTTTTTCGCCGCAGGCAATAAAATCAGTGAAAGTGTTTTTCTTATTCAGCAGCTTGCCATCTTCATACCATTGTTCGCCCATATCACTTCCACCTCTGATTTGAGCAATGGCAAATACAAAGCCCCTGTCAATCAAACTATAAAAACTTGAGATAAAGTATGCGTCAGAGCTGGCTCCGTATGAACCGTAAGAATAGAGCAGTGCCGGATTGCTACCGTCTTTTTTCAGTGATTTTTTATACACTACTGACATCGGTACTTTTACGCCATCAGTTGCTGTAGCCCAAATACGTTCAACGGTATAATCATCGGGATGAAAACCTCCGGGAATTTCCTGCTGTTTAAGCAATGTACTTTTACCACTTTCCATGTCATAGTCGTACACACTGGCAGGCCGGTTAAGTGAAGTATATCCATAGCGAAGGTTAGTGGAATTGTACTCAGGAGTTCCACTGGTGTATGCAGTATAAACGGGTTCAGGAAAACTGATGGTATTCAGTTTGCCATCACGCAAACCCAGCACTTTAATCTCAACCAGTCCGTTTTTGCGGATTTCAGCAGCCAGATAATGCTGAAACACCTCAAGACCTTCAATTTTAGCATCTTTATCATGAGGAATCATCACTTTCCATGTGGCTCGATTTTCAAAACCTTTCAAGGGTGCTTCATACACCATAGAATTCAGATGCTCTCTATCCTTATACTGAATAAAAAACTTATCCTTGTGATGAAAAACATGATATTCAACATCTTTTGTCCGGGGCACAAAAACTTTAAATGCCCCCAGGGGTTCACTGGCTGGTAAATACAAATATTCAGATGTTGTAAAACTGGCCGATGAAATAAAAATAAAGTCATTGGTTTTACTTTTCTCAACATTGAGGATAAACTGCTCATCAGGTTCTTCAAACACCATCACATCAGCTTTTGTGTCGCCTAAAGTGTGACGGTATACCCTGTAAGCTCTGAGTGCATCATTTCCTATTGTATAAAACAGCGTTTGGTTATCATTGGCCCAGGCAAAGCTCTGCACTTTGTCAATGCTCACCGGCAAATCCTGACCGGTTTTCAGGTCACGTACTTTAAGGGTAAAATCAGCATATGAACCTGTTTCATTTGCCAGATAAGCCACCAGATTGTTGTCAGTACTCACATCATAACCGGCAAAAATATAAGCCTGTTTCCCTTCAGCCAGTTTGTTTACATCAAAAATTACTTCTTCGGGAGCCGACACACTCCCTTTTTTACGGCAATAAATCCGGTATTGTTTCCCTTCTTCGGTACGCGAATAATAAAAATATCCATGATTGAGCTGCGGCACTGTTTCATCCGTCTCTTTGATGCGACCTTTCATTTCGGCAAACAATTTTTCCTGAAGCGGCACTGTTGATTTCATTACAGTATCGCAATAGGCATTTTCAGCATTCAGATAATCAATCACTTCCGGATTGGTTTTATCTTTTAGCCAGTAATAATTATCGGTACGGGTGTTGCCAAATTCGGTAAATAATACCGGTTCTGTTTTGGCAACCGGTGCAGGAGGAAAATCGCTTTGGTTGGTTATTTTCACAGTGTTAACGGGTGTTTGTTTGCAGGCTGCCAGGCTGAGCGCCAGGGCAAAAACCATTACTGGCAGAGATACTATATGTCGTGTATCTGCGTGAAGCCTGTTAAAATAATGAGCTGTTTGTGACATAAAAAGAAGGTTTGCTTTACAAGATGTAAATTTAGATAAAAGATACATCACAAACCGCCAGGTATTTGCACAATTTTGAGAAAGGGAACTTACAACAACACAGGAAATTTGTAATAGAAAGATAGCCCCCTGTTGATTTTGACAACACAAATTGCATCCCTGACCGGTTTAAAACAAATTTTAGAGCTCCTTTCTAAGCCTGGCAACCGGAATATTTAATTGCTCGCGGTATTTGGCAACGGTGCGGCGGGCGATGTTATACCCTTTTTCTTTCAGGATATCGGTTAATTGTTCATCGGTTAGAGGCTTTCCCTTTTCTTCACCCTCGATACAATCGGAGAGAATTTTCTTGATTTCGCGGGTGGAAACTTCCTCGCCCGAATCGGTTGACATGGATTCCGAAAAGAAACTCTTGAGCAGAAACGTGCCAAAAGGTGTCTGTACGTATTTTGAATTGGCCACGCGCGAAATGGTTGAAATATCCAGCCCGACAATCTCCGCGATATCCTTCAAAATCATGGGGCGCAACCTTGTTTCGTCGCCAGTCAGAAAGTAATCGCGCTGATATTCCATAATAGCACTCATGGTGACATACAAGGTATTTTGCCTTTGTTTGATGGCATCAATAAACCACTTGGCTGAATCTATTTTTTGCTTGATAAACATAACCGCATCTTTCTGGCTATTGCTTTTCGATTTGCTTTCAGCATAAGTTTCGAGCATATCAACATAGGTGCGGCTCAAGCGCAACTCAGGCATATTGCGCGAATTAACCTGAAGTTCAAGCTCTTCATCTTTGCTGTAAACAAAGAAATCAGGCATGATATATTGATTTCCGCGGGTAGTTTCGCCCACAGAGTTACCGGGTTTAGGATTCAGTTTGAGGATTTCGTTAACTGCTTCACGTAAATCCTCTTCACTAACGCGGGCTTTTTTCGAAATTTTGTCGTAATGCTTTTTGGTAAGTTCATCAAAATAACGCTCAATCAGCAGGATAGCCAGCACAACAGACGGGGTAGGCTCAATGCGTCTTAACTGAATAAGCAGGCACTCGCGCAAATCGCGTGCCCCAACACCCGGCGGGTCAAATTCCTGCACAACCTGCAACATTTGATTTAACTCCTCGGGGGTTGTCATGATATTCTGACTAAAGGCCAGGTCATCAACCATCGCATTGAGAGGCCGGTTCAGATAGCCGGAATCATCGAGATTTCCAATGATATAAGAAGCAATCTGCATCTGCGTTTCGTTCAGCCGCCGCAACCCGAGCTGTGAAATCAACATTTCGTGAAAACTAATACCAGAGGCATAAGGCACATCGCGGCGCTCATCATCGGCACTTGAATTATTGGCATTCAGGCGGTAAGCCGGAATATCATCATCATCCAGATAGTCGGTAATATCAAAATCATCGCGCTCACGTTCCAGTTCATCAACCGGATCGGGCTCAGTATCAGGAATCTGTTCATCAGCATCGGTACTCATCTCAGGGTCTCCGGCGTCTTCAAGAGCAGGATTTTCTTCAATTTCCTGTTTGATTCGCTGTTCCAGAGCAATAGATGGAATCTGCAGCAATTTCATAAGCAGAATCTGCTGCGGCGACAGTTTCTGAAGTAGTTTCTGCTGAAGTTTCTGGGTTAACATCTGATTCCTTTATTAGTCCTGAAAATTACTGAAAAGTTACAAAAATAATGCGTCAGATTAAAAACGCAAAAAATTGTTGTTTAGTACCGCTTTATATTCGCTTTTGATTACTATTTATAACAGTTACAGCCAGGAAGTAACCCCCTGACTACTACTTAAAATTCAGCATTCATCGGTGTTCTTGGGAAAGGAATTACATCACGGATGTTGGCCATGCCTGTTACAAACAAAATCAGGCGTTCGAAACCGAGACCAAAGCCAGCATGTGGCGCTGTACCAAACCTGCGGGTATCCAAATACCACCATATATCCTTTTCAGGAATGCCCATTTCGCTGCATCGGGTAGTAAGTTTTTCGAGAATTTCTTCGCGCTGCGAACCGCCGATGATTTCACCAATGCGGGGAAATAAAACATCCATTGCTCTTACTGTTTTCCCATCTTCATTTTGTTTCATGTAGAATGCCTTGATGTTTTTGGGATAATCAGTCAGGATTACCGGACGTTTAAAATGCTTTTCAACCAGAAAACGTTCATGCTCACTTTGTAGATCTGTACCCCAATCAACCGGGTATTCAAATTTCTGACCGGAAGCTTTCAGAATCTCAATGCCTTCGGTATAAGTAAGACGTTTAAAATCATTGTTCACCACAAATTTCAGCCTTTCAATCAGCTCATTGTCATACATTTTATTGAGGAACTCAAGGTCGTCGAAGCAATGTTCGAGTGCATAGCCTACCAGATATTTGAGAAAATCTTCGGCCAAATCCATGTTATCCACAATGTCGTAAAAAGCCATTTCAGGTTCTATCATCCAGAACTCGGCCAGATGGCGTGGTGTATTTGAATTTTCGGCCCGGAAAGTGGGTCCGAAAGTATAGATGTTTGACAGAGCCAGTGCGCCCAGCTCACCTTCAAGTTGCCCCGAAACAGTAAGATTGGTGGCTTTACCGAAAAAGTCCTGTCCAAAATCCACCTCACCGGTTTCGGTAAGTGGTGGATTTTTGGCGTCAAGTGTAGTAACGCGAAACATGGCTCCGGCACCTTCTGCATCAGAACCGGTTACGATGGGTGTGTGCAGATAATAAAACCCGTGGTCGTTAAAATATTTATGAATGGCAAATGCCATGGCATGACGGATACGCAAAACAGCACCGAATGTGTTGGTACGGGGCCTGAGGTGAGCAATTTCGCGCAAAAACTCCAGTGTATGACCTTTTTTCTGAAGCGGATATGTTTCAGCATCAGCTGTACCATAAACTTCAATTTCTTTGGCCTGAATTTCAACCGCCTGGCCCTGACCTGGTGATTCGACCAATAGCCCGTTTACCGAAATACAGGCTCCGGTTGTAATCAGTTTCATCGTTTGCTCGTCAAAACCAGCCAGGTCAACAACAATCTGAATATTATGAATAATGGAACCATCGTTCAGTGCAATAAAAGCCACATTTTTATTTCCGCGTTTGGTTCGCACCCATCCTTTCAGGTTAACCATGTTACCAGCGCCTATCTGTTCCCACTGGCGAAGTACATCCGCAATTTTTGTTCTTTTGAGCGATTCCATTATTGGTTTATTATTGATTGTCAATATGATAAATTTACCCGGCCTGAATCTTGCGGCAAGGAGGTGGCAAAGTTAAGAAAATTCCGGTTCTGAAAAGCGAGCTTTACTGACATGTACTGCCCTGCCTGTGAGCCGGAAAGATTTATTACTTTTGCAAAAAAAACGCCCTATGGACTTTCAGCCACTGCATGTATGGATACCCGGCAGCACCCAACCACTGGTCATTGCTGGCCCTTGCAGTGCCGAAACCGAAGAGCAGGTGATGATTACAGCCCAGGCAATCAGTCAGATACCACAGGTAAAAGTATTCAGGGCCGGAATCTGGAAGCCCAGAACACGCCCCGGTACCTTCGAAGGCGTTGGCGTTGATGGGTTGCGCTGGCTTAAAAGAGTAAAAAAGGAAACCGGACTTTTAACCACAGTTGAAGTAGCCAGCCCCCAGCATGTACAGGAAGCTCTTGCACATAATATTGATATTCTGTGGATTGGAGCCCGTACCGTTGTTAATCCATTTTCCATGCAGGAACTTTCAGAAAGCCTTGCCGGAATTGACATTCCGGTTATGGTAAAAAACCCGGTAAATCCTGACCTGGGACTTTGGATAGGCGCCATTGAGCGGCTTTACAAAAACGGACTTCACCGGATTGCTGCCATTCACCGTGGATTTTATCAATTTGAAAAAACGCAATACCGCAATGCTCCGCAGTGGGAAATTCCCATTGAACTGATGCGGCAAATGCCCGGCCTGCCGGTAATTTGTGATCCGAGCCATATTGGCGGCAACCGGAAACTGCTGCAACAAATATCGCAACAAGCCCTTGACCTGGAAATGCAGGGACTGATGATTGAAACCCACCCTAACCCTGATCTTGCCTGGACTGATGCTGCGCAGCAGGTTACACCTGCAACATTAGATCAAATTCTTAATCAGCTGATTTTACGCGACCAGACAGGCAGTCGTGAATTTGAACGTTCGCTTGAAGAATTGCGCCTCGAAATTGACCAGATTGACTACGAAATGATTCAACTTCTGGCCAAAAGAATGCATATTGCCGAAGAAATGGGCCTTTATAAGTATACCCATAACATCACCATCCTTCAACTGCAACGCTGGAAAAAACTATTTGCCGACCGTATCAAAAAAGGCCGCAAAGCAGGCCTCGATACCAAATTTCTGGCAGCACTGCTTCAATTGGTACACGAACAGTCTATTCAAATTCAGACAGAGGTGATGAACCAACCCTCCTCAAAAAAACATTAGAACCCAAGGGCATGTCTGCATTATTTACTGCACATTAATCATGTGACTTATTTCATTTATATACACACACTTACCTACTATAAGATTATCCATTAATTGCACATTTCTAACATTTGCTTTATTCGCATTACAATATAATTACTTAAAAAGAAGAATATGAAAAACCTATTTTTAGGATTGTCATAGAACGGATGAACGGCATTTACATTCCCAAAAGAGGTAAGCGCAGAAAATGACCCGAATACTGCAATCATTTTGGCGCCAACAACCATTTTATGTACCTTTTATACAGGTAAACCATGACCAGTTGCAAAATTGATATGGAATAAAATGCAACAACATTTTTAACACCCAAACTAACACTTTGTATTACTCAAATGCCTTCTCAGTAAAGGAAACAGACTTGCGACTACGTCCGTTTCAGATTATTATATCTGCAAAGATGATTTTCTAACACGGGTGAAGCATTCTCACGGATTCCGAAGCACTTCAGAACACATACCCTATTCCGCCTGACAATCTGAAAGAATACATTTTAATTCCCCGGCCGTTTGCTGAATAAGCCGATTCTTCCTGCATATGAAACCGGCCCGTTGAACCGATAAGAGTGGATGGAAGGTCAGAAGCCAGCCTCAGGGTAAGATACACGCCCGATTTTGTGATTCTTGCATTCCAGCACCCTTCAAGGCTGAAATGCAACTGAGGATGTGGCACAACCTTATCAATCCCGTACAAAGCACTTATATTTTGATCCATTGAAAACCTGATTGGATAAAGACAGCCTGCCGAAAGCCCTATAAAAAAACCATAAGGAAGATTTTCATCATAATTTCCCAAATATAGCATGGCCATCAGGCTTGTAGAAATGGTGGACACATAGGCCAAATGGAATTCTTCATCACTGTTAAGCCGTATCAGGCCAATATCCTGATAAAAGTAACCAAGCCGGCCTTCAAGCCTCAATCTGCTATTCCGGTAATATCCAACAACCATTTCAACAGGTATTGTGGTTTTAAATCCCGGCCTGAAATGCTGCAAATGATTAAAGTACAAAGAATCATATCCTCCTGATATCTCTGCCTGATGGTCAAAAGGCCCAAAGTGCGATTGGGAACCTATATTGATTTCGTAATAGTATAATGGCAAACTTTTGGATGGTTGTGCAAACAGGAGCGAACTATACAGGATTCCCCACAGGAATATCACACCTGCAACGGGCAAATATTTGCGGAAGCTGAACAAGGTTTTTCTGTTCATTACCTGCAAATCATTCAGTTTTTGAAAGCTGATTGATTGATAATCAAATATAATGAATAATCAGGGCAATTCCAATAATCAGGCAGAATAAAACCCCAAAAGCTCAAAAGACCATCCGTGCTTCCAGCCTGAACCGTCCATCCATGATACACGAAAAATTGAATTGAAATTGTATTCTCACTATTCTTGATAAACATCAAACCATTACATTATCTTTGCACCGCTTTATTTTATACATAATTTATTGATGTTTAACACTTCCCCTGAAATTGAAACTGCTGTACTTGTCGGACTTATTACTAACCGGCAGGATGAAACCCTGGTAAACGAAACGCTTGACGAGCTCGATTTTTTACTTGAAACAGCCGGAGGCCTTTCTGTAAAACGATTTGTTCAAAAGCTTGATAAACCGGACTCACGCACATTTGTTGGTTCAGGAAAACTGGAAGAAATCAGTGCATTCATCAAGGCCGAGAAGGTAGCAACCGTTGTTTTTGATGACGAGCTAAGCCCGTCGCAGCTGCGCAACATTGAACGTGAACTCGGATGCAAGGTGCTTGACCGCACCACCCTTATTCTGGATATTTTTGCCAAACGGGCCCGAACTGCTACTGCCAGAACCCAGGTAGAACTTGCACAGCTACAATATCTCTTACCCAG
The DNA here is from genome assembly GCA_020636745.1 of Lentimicrobiaceae bacterium. NCBI lineage: Bacteria > Pseudomonadati > Bacteroidota > Bacteroidia > Bacteroidales > Lentimicrobiaceae > Lentimicrobiaceae bacterium. The sequence goes on from JACJXH010000005.1 coordinate 51,395, forward strand.
GCTTTCGCGCATGTGGACTCACCTTGAAAAGCAACGCGGAGGTATAGGAATGCGTGGCCCGGGTGAAAAGGAAATTGAAACCGACCGCCGCATTATCCGCGATAAAATATCACTGCTCAAAGAAAAGCTAAAAGATATTGACAAACAAAAAGTTACGCAACGCAGTGGCCGCGAAAAGCTGGTAAGAGTCGCTTTAATTGGTTATACCAACGTTGGAAAATCAACCCTGATGAATCTTCTGAGCAAATCAGAAGTATTTGCTGAAAACAAGCTATTTGCCACCCTTGATACCACCGTTCGGAAAATGGTTATAGACAACCTGCCCTTTTTACTTACAGATACGGTAGGATTTATCCGCAAACTTCCCCATAGCCTGGTTGAATCGTTTAAATCAACCCTTGATGAAGTACGTGAGGCCGATTTGCTCCTGCATGTGGTTGACATTTCGCATCCCGGATTCGAAGACCAGATTGAAGTAGTAAACCAAACCCTGGCCGATATCAAGGCTTCTGACAAACCCGTGATGATGGTTTTCAATAAAGTAGATGCCTATTCATTTGTTGAAAAGGAAGAAAGCGACCTGAGCCCGGCAACCCGCGAAAATATAACACTTGACGAGTTAAAGCGGACCTGGATTGCCAAAGTAAACAACCCTGCCCAGTTTATTTCAGCCACCAAAAAGTTGCACATCGACGAGTTCAGATCGGCCCTGTACACAGCTATCCGCGATATTCACGTGGTCAGATACCCTTACAATAAATTGTTGTATTAATTCTCCGGTTAAACGCTTTATGCGCTTTTACTAACTGCAGCACATCTTCCTGTTTAGCTGAAATTAATCTCAGGTAATAGTAAAAATACACCCCTGACTTTCCGCCCATATCAGCAAACCTGACTTCTGTTATCATCAGGTTATTCCGGTTTGTAAACGATGTTTAAAATATCCGTTGCCTGTATGAAGAATATCTGCATAAAATCCGCTCAATTTATACCTTTGCAGCGAAAAATAATGAATTGAATATGATTATTATAGGAATAACAGGAACATTGGGCGCCGGCAAAGGAACCATTGTTGATTATCTGCTCAGAGAAAAAGGATACAGCCATTTCTCTGTCCGTGAATTTATAAGCAAAGAAATTATCCGTCGGGGGCTGCCGGTAAACAGAGACAGTATGGTAATAGTAGCCAACGATCTGCGCACATCCCATTCTCCCAGCTATATTGTAGATTGTTTGTTTGATGAGGCCCTTGCAACCGGGAAAAATTGTGTAATTGAAAGCATACGTACACCAGGAGAGGTGGTCTCATTAAGAAAAAACGGTAATTTTCACCTTTTTGCAGTGGATGCCGAAGCGAAAGCAAGATATAACAGAATTTATCTGAGGCAATCAGAAACTGACACCATTGATTTTGAGACATTTTTGGCCAACGAAGCCAGGGAAATGAATTCTGATGACCCCAACCACCAGAACCTGAAGAAATGCATTGAAATGGCCGATTTTGCTTTTAATAACGATGGAACCGTTGAAATGCTTGAAAATCAGGTTGAAATGGCACTGGCAAAAATCAAGGAAGTTGAATAAATAAAAAGCTGTTCCACTTTTTTGGAACTTGCTCGGAAGGCACACATTTTCTGAGCCTGCAGAAGTAACACAAAGACACCAGAATGTTCAAATGAATTATAACCTGGCATGTAAAATGAGTAGATTGTTTATAAAGGTCCTGCCTAAATATTGTTTCACAGGCTTTTAAGAAAACAACATTCACAAAAAACAAGCCTGACAGAAAATTACTTTTCGGAGGAGACCCACACATAAATACTTCTATAACCCAGAAATACTATGAAAACCTTTTCCATTCTCAGCGTCTCTTTCCTTAATCTGGCCATGGCCATTTATTATTATTGGCTTATTTACAATAAAAAAATAAAGCCGGCCCTGGCCATGTGGGTTTTCTTCACCCTTGCTGTGGGCATAAGCCTAATGACTTATATGAAACAAGGGAATTACAGTTTGTGGGATAATGTACTCAACACGACTGACTTATTTTTTGTAAGCTCAGTAGCACTTTCAATATTACTATTCGGTGACCGCAGCACCCGTTTCAACAAATTTGACCTGGGGTGTGTTCTTGTCGTTATTTTAATCCTCATATTCTGGCTGTTCACCCAAAACCACCTGATTACCAACCTAATGGTTCAGGGCATACTGGTCATTGCTTATTTCCCGGTATTAAAGCGAATGGCCACTACCAAAGAAAATAATGAAAGCTACCTGATTTGGGCCGGAATGCTCCTGACATCCTTGCTGGCTTTGATTTCAACAAAAGGCGGACTGGCTTTGATATACACAGGGAGAGCAGTTGTCTGCATTGTGCTGCTGATGATGTTCATGATTTGGACGGATAAAAATGCCGGGAAAAGGATATAAAATATTTCATCCGGCGTTAATAGCAGCAATAAAGAAAAGTTATCAGTAAACATTTAAAAGCTGACCGTTTACAAAACCACCAGAATTTGCTTTATTCACAGAAGCAATTTTCATTTATAGATGTAAATTGAACAAGACAGCGTTTATGCTGAGAATTAACACGTTAATATAGTTTGGACAGGGTCACCTGCAACGGTGCCCCTGTCCATTCAAAACAAGCAGATTTGTCACTTAACAATACGGTTGCCTTCCATATCAACCAGAACCGGTTCGCCCAGTCCGGCTTCTTTCAGACGATCAAACTGGGTGCGGGCATCTCCCACAATAACATAAACCATTTTTTCAGGATTTACATACTTGCTGTAAACCGATTTTGCTTCCTCAATATTGATTTTTTCAGCCTTCAGTTCTTCCTGTTTAACATAATCAACCGGTAATCCGAAGCTGCTGATTTCCTGAAGCATACCCATGAGACTATTGATGGTTTCAAATTTACCGGCATTGGAACGAATCGTTGCATTACGCGTAATTTCGAGATCTTCAGCCGAATAGTCATTACCAAAGCTTCCCAGTATCTGATTGAAAAGCTGAACAGATTCGAGCGTATACATCGATTGTACACTTGAACTGGCCACAAAAGGACCCGGGATTGTTCGTGGCATGAAAAACGAATATGCTCCGTAGGTGTAGCCTTTTTCAAGACGAAGAACTTCAAATAATTTTGAGCCGCTGCCATCGCCAAGTTTGTAATTAACAAAAGTGGCCGGGAAATAATCAGGGTTGTTGCGCGACATTGCCAAGGAACCAATCATAATCACTGATTGTTTGGCATTCGGAACATCAACAAAATAAATCTGTGCCTTTTCCGGAGTCGCCGGAAGCTGGTATTCAGGAAGGCTGATTTCCCGTTTAGCCCATTTCTGCTCGAGGTTGGCAATTGACTTTAAGGCTGATTCACGCGTTACATCACCTGCAATATGAAAACTGGCCACTGACGGTGAGAAATAAGCGTTATAATAATCCTTCAAATCCTGCAATGTAATACTTTCAACCGACGCGATAGTTCCGGTAATGGGCTTTGAGAAAATATGATTCTCGCCATAAAGCATTTTATAGAAAACATTGCCGGCAATTGCATTTGGATTGGCATTGCGTTGGGCAATACCGCTGATGGCAGCTTGCTTAAGGCGACTAAATTCCTTTTCGTCCCAACGTGGCTGCATCAGAATTTCTTCAACCAGTTGCAACACAGCGTTATAATTACGGGCAAGGCAATTGGCGGTAATGGTCATGTTCTCAGCTCCGGCACTCACATCCACACTGGCGCCTAATTGTCCAATAGCTTCTTCCAGTTCTTCAGGTGTTTTAGCAGCTGTTCCTTCCATCATCAAATCAGACAACAGCCTGGCAACACCGGGTTTTGCAGGATTTTCGCACAACTGCCCTCCGTTAAAACGTATACTGAATTGAACCAGTGGCAGCTCATGGCTTTCAATGCCATAAACTTTCATTCCGTTTGATAAGGCGGATGTAAAAACAGCCGGTGTATTCAACAAAGGTTTAGGCCCAAGGGGTGGTTCAATTGTACGATCAAAAGTAGTTTTGGTGCGCTCAAACTTTTCTTCAACCTCTTCCATTCCTTCGGCTTGAGAACCTGAATTTTCAATCGACTCTTCCACAACTGCAGCTTTTTCGGAGCCATCGAGAGCCAATTCGGGCTTTCCTTTAGGCACGAAGCTGGTAGCTAAGAAATTATGGCCTTTGATATAGGTATTATAAACCCTGATTACATCTTCACGGGTCACAGCATTGAGCAATCTGACATCATCCATCATACGGGCAGGGTCGCCTCCAAAAACGTTGGATTGAACCAATTGAAATGATTTGCCCAACAAACTGGCAATGCTGTTATAAAACGATGTTTCGCGCAGGTTTTTGATGCGCTGCATATCCTGATCAGTAAAACCGTTCTTTTCAAACTGTCTGAAACCTTCATTGATGGCTTCGTTTACCTGATCAAGGTCAACGCCTTCAAAAGCTCTTACAACAATGTTGAATTTGCCGGCAAGCTCCATCGGATTATTATATACCATTACTTTAGGCGCAAGTTTCCTGTTTTCGACAATCTCTTTGTAAAGGGGAGCTTTTTTACCATCGGCCAACAGGTCTGCTAAAACCTCAAGAGCATATGAATCAGGATGATACGTTTCTACTGAAGGAAAAACCATATTAAGTTCAGGAAGCCTGGCAAAGTTGTCTTCATGATAAAATTTCTTTGTTACAGTTAGCCTGGCCGGCATGGGATTCATCGTTTCGGGCTTGGTGCGTGCTTTAAACTCGCCAAAATATTTCTGCACCAGACTTTTGACTTCACGCTCATCAAAGTCACCGGCAATCACCATGGTAGCGTTATTAACACAATAATATTTATCATAAAACTCGCGTACATCGTCGAGGGTGGCACTTCTGAGGTCGTCCATTGAACCTATAACCTGCCATGAATAAGGATGCCCCTGACCATACAGGTTTTGATCAATCACATAGCCCGTATGTCCGTAAGGCTGATTATCAACACGCTGACGTTTTTCGTTGATCACAATATCCTTTTCACGTGCCAGCGCCAGCTCGGTAACAGTATTGATTAGAAAACCCATACGATCGCTTTCCATCCACATGATTTTTTCCAGCGCATCTTTAGGAACTACTTCGTAATAAACGGTACCATCATTCCAGGTGCCGCCGTTAAAAGTTCCGCCGAGGTCGTCAATTTTCTTGAAAAACACGCCTTTTCCAACATTTTCCGAGTTTTGGAACAACATATGTTCAAAGAAGTGTGCAAAACCGGTTTTGCCCTGCTTTTCGCGGCTTGAACCTACATGGTAAAGTATAGCCACCGAAACCACCGGATCTGAATGGTCGGGGTGCAGCACCACTTCAAGGCCATTATCAAGTTTATACTTGGTAAAATCAACGCTGAAATCACCAGCGCCACGTGTTTGTGCTTCTGTATCGGATATTCCGAACATCATTGAGCCGGATAGCATTCCCATAGTCAGTAGTTTTGAAAAAAGCTTCATATCGGTGAGTAATTGATGTATATATGTTTGGCTATTAATTTTTGCTTAAAAGTACACTTATTTTACCAATCGACCGATGCCCTGCGCACAGGCATGGTCATACAGCGGCAACCACCGCCACCACGCGAAAGCTCAGCACCTTCAATGGCGATAACACATTTTTCATAAGCATTGATATCAGCCTTTCCATTGACAATATCTTTGGCTTTGACGATAGAGAACCCGTTTTTATTCATTTCTTCCAGGGTATAAACATTTCGGCCATAGCCCATTACTTTACCCGGGGCAATGGCGAAAAAATTGGCGCCGCTGTGCCATTGCTCACGCTCCTGCGTAACAACATCACGTGAACCTCCGCAGTTAATGGTTTTCAAATCCATGCCCAATCCCCTGAGGGCAGTTGGTATATCCTTCTCTTCTGTAATTTTGACCTTACCATTGTCAATTGTAATATGAATGGTAAGGAATCGGCTCGAACGTAAAATAAGCGGTTCGTAAATCATACAGGTATCCTTATCGAGAAAAGTAAAAACCATGTCGAGATGGATAAATGATTCAGGTTCATAAGGCAATTCCTGCACGATAATATGGCGGGTTTTACGCTCTTTTTTATAGTGGTCAACTAAAAAATCTATTCCTTTGGGAGTTGAGCGCAATCCGGTACCAACCAGTACAATATCCTCGCGGGCTATCAGAAAATCACCTCCTTCAAAACTAAAATCCTTACATAAATTGCGACTTGACAAAGGGTTAACCGTTTGCGTAATAAATGTGGGATGATAATCAAAAATGGCTTCCATTATAATGGATTCCCTGTCGCGCACACGGCTGGCCATTTTACTGATAAACACCTGGTCGCCAATGGATATGGAGGCATCGCGGGTAAAAAAGAAGTTATGAAGCGGTTCCATTTCAAAACGTTCCTTGCTCAGAAATTTTGACAGGTTGTCGCGGTCAAGTTCCACCCCTTCGATAAAGGCACTGGTAAGAGCCGCAGGATCCATATCCAGCAATTTTTCGCGGATATTGTCAACCCTTTCATGATCGGCAATACGGTTTACCAATCCGGTTTTTACCTTATCATTTTTCAGAATATCTGTCAATAAATCGCGTACCTGAAAAGTACGTGTGACTTTATCGAGCACGCCCCTGAACTGAGCATATTCATTGCCTGCAACGCTCAGGTTTAAAATATCGCTATAAAGCGCTTTCTGCACAGTATTGGGCGTCATGTTTTCTACTTCATTTCCGGGTGTATGAAGCACAACACCTTCAAGTACACCAATCTCAGACCTTACATCAACGCTTAATTTCTCACTATTCATTTTGTTCCTTTTCATTATTGCCGGCAAAGCTAATGCTATTTTTTAGTTTAAGAAAACCAGTCCGTTTCAGAGCAGAACGTCCAAATATCTCATTAAACAGGGGTTTATCCATTTTTTCCCACTCTTCAACGCTCCACTCCAACCAGTTAGCTTTAGCATGAAATTGAGGTTCAGCGTGAATAATGGAGAATTTGTTCCAGGGACAAACGTCCTGACAAATATCGCAGCCAAAAATCCAGTTGTCTGTTTTACCCTTAAATTCTGCCCCAATTTCATCTTTCAGCTCAATGGTAAGATAAGAAATACATCGATTGGCATCGAGTTGCCTGGGGCCAATAATGGCTCCTGTCGGGCAGGCATCCATACATCGGGTACAATCTCCACAATAACTTCCGCCAAAAGGCAAGTCATATTCCAACTCAAGGTCGGTAATCAGTTCAGCCAAAAAAAAGAAAGATCCATTTCGCCGGCTGATGAGCATGGTATTTTTCCCTATCCATCCTATACCAGAATTAACAGCCCATGCCCTGTCAAGGACAGGGGCAGAATCGACAAAAATGCGGTAATTGATTTCACCTGCTTCGGCTTTCAAATCTTCAGCCAGGCGTTGAAGTTTTTCTTTTATCACAAAGTGATAATCAGCTCCTCTGGCATACTTCGAAATTTTCAGCGGCGCAGGTTGATTCACAACAGGCTCCGGAAAATAACTATACATAAATGAGACCACTGATTGGGCATTGTCAACAAGCAGCCGGGGGTCAAGTCGTTTGTCAAAATGATTTTCCATATACCGCATCCGGCCATGCATCCCCTTTTTCAACCAGTCTTCAAGTCGTGATGCTTCTTCGTCAAGCCTTCGTGCCTGGCTGACACCGCAAAACGAAAAGCCCAGAGATGCGGCATTTTGCTTAATAAAGTGTGTAAGCCGGGCTTTTTCCTGCATAACAACCGTATGAATATTGTTTTAACGAATTAAATGCTCATATTTAAGCGATTAATACGATAACCGACACTCAATGAAATGCATAAAAAAGCCAATAGCACCAAATATTTTCACCATAGCCATTCATTTGAGCCCAGTAACTTCATTAAGAAATCATTCACATTCAATTATTCAGTCACAAAAGTCACAGCATAAATATAGCTGTTCATTCAATCAGAATAGTTCAGACTGGCTTCCGGGCTTTATTTTGCCCAGGTGAGAGTATGCCATAGGCGTTACTTCTCTGCCACGCGGGGTTCGCATCAGATAACCTTCCTGAATCAGGAAAGGTTCATAAACTTCTTCAATTGTACCGGAATCTTCGCCAACAGCAGTTGCAATAGTGGTAAGGCCAACCGGCCCTCCCCTGAATTTATCAATAATGGTAGTCAAAATCTTGTTGTCCATTTCATCCAACCCGTTTTTATCTACCTGTAGGGCAGCCAAACTGAATTGCGAAATAGCCAAATCTATATCGCCATTGCCTTTAATTTGTGCAAAATCACGTACTCTGCGCAAAAGCAGATTAGCAATACGAGGGGTTCCACGGCTGCGCCGGGCAATTTCAGAAGCCGCATTGCTGCTGATTTTCACGCGAAGGATTCCGGCCGAACGAACAATTATCCGTTCAAGGGTGGCAGCATCATAGTATGAAAGACGTGCATTTATACCAAAGCGCGACCGGAGCGGTGCTGTAAGCAGTCCTGACCGGGTAGTGGCTCCAACGAGCGTGAAAGGGCTGAGGGCAATCTGCACACTTCTTGCATTGGGGCCGGTTTCAATCATTATGTCAATGCGAAAATCTTCCATTGCCGAATAGAGGTACTCTTCCACTACCGGGCTAAGTCGATGTATTTCGTCAATAAATAGCACATCATTGGGTTCAAGATTGGTAAGCAAACCAGCCAAATCTCCGGGCTTATCAAGCACCGGCCCTGAAGTAATCCGGATATTAACACCCAATTCATTGGCTATGATGTGAGAAAGGGTTGTTTTTCCCAAACCGGGAGGGCCATGCAACAATACATGGTCAAGAGACTCGCCCCGAAGTTTAGCCGCCTGAACAAAAACCCTCAGATTTTCTACAACACCGGGCTGCCCCGAGAAGTCAGTAAAATCGGAAGGACGCAATACCTTTTCGATCTCTTTTTCAGCCGGGCTCAGGTATTCATTCGAAGCATCGAGGTTTTGATTCATAATTACTGAATTGAAAAGCAAAGATAAGAAAATAGGTTGATGCAGAGAACTCCCTCTGTACGCTCGGTCTCATTGTGATTTGGCTTCTGTTGTCTCACATTCAGGCCTTGAGCATTTCAGACTACACTCATTTCAAAAATGTTAAACTACTTAAGCCTCTGATGCTCTGATTAAAGAAAAAATTAATACATTAGCCCTCTGTATCACCAACACCAAACCGCCATGAAAGACATCGTTGTAGCCATTGATTTTTCAAAGGGCTCCCTCCATGCCCTTGATTATGCCATTGAGTTTGCCAATCATATAAAAAGCAGTGTTGTGATGGTTTGGGTTGACAGCCACACCAACCAGGACTTTGCTTTTTCGTCTGAGGTAAATGAGTTTCGCGAAGAGGCCAATAAAAACCTTGATGAGATTTTAAAGGCAAACAAGGGCAGACTTAAATATGGCAAGTTGAGTTATAAACTCAGGAAAGGCAAAGTTTATCAGGAGATGGCCAATCAGGCCAAGTTCAGCGATGCTTCACTTATCATTGCCGGAACACATGGAGTTACCGGCTATGAAGAATTTTGGATTGGCAGTAATGCCTACCGGATTGTGTCCTATGCCCCCTGTCCTGTAATTACAGTAAGACACGACTTCAATATTACCCCGCAGGGTATCAGCAGCATTGTACTTCCGGTAGACAGTACGCTTGATACATTACAAAAAGTGCCTTTTACCATTGAGATTGCTAAAATTTTTGGTGCTGACGTCCATTTGCTCGCGTTGAACACCACAAGCATAAAAACCATGCAACGCAAAGTTGAAAATTATGCCAGGCAAGCTCAGAAATTCATGGAAGAGGCAGGTGTAAACTACAGTACCGAAACCATTCTGTCTGATAACATTACCAATGCAGCCATCGAATATGCACAAAAAGTGGAAGCAGACATGATCGCCATTATGACCGAACAGGAAACAACGGCTTCTAATATTCTGCTTGGCCCGTTTGCGCAGCAAATGGTAAACTTTTCACCAATTCCGGTGTTAAGTATTCAGCCACGTGAAATATATGCTATTTCAACCCGTTAATCCTACGTAATCCCAATTGTATAATTTTGCAGGTAAATGCCTGAAAAAGGTTTTCCATCAGGCAAGCATTGTAAAACCATAAACTGATTTCAACTAACGAATGAGAAAATTAGGTGCTTTATTCTTCCTCATATTTGCCGGCATATATTCCTTCGCACAATCCGGGGAAGTAGAGGTTATTTCAGATCCACGCATAAACCAGCTTGTTGAAAAGCATATTTATCTGAACCAGCATCAAAGCACCCTGGAAGGCTGGAGGGTTCAGATCTTTTTTGATTCAGGAGCCAACTCAAAACGCAGGGCCAGCGATGTACTTAACCGGTTTTCATCTGTTTACCCTGATACACAGGCATATCTTTCATTTAAAGAGCCCTATTACCGGGTAAGGGTAGGCGATTTCCGTTCGAGGCTCGAAGCCGAAGGGTTTAAAAAAACAATACAAGCAGAATATCCCAACGCATTTGCAACCTCTGACATGATTAACCCTCCAGTTCTGAAAAATGAATAATTCGGCTTTTCGAATTATTTGCCTGAATCATTGAATAAGTTAATAAGCATACAATATAATTTTAACCGTTTGCCAGTTTCGATTTGATTGATTATAAATAAGTGACGCTTGAGCCAAATGCAGGAAAGGTAAATTATTCTCCTGATTTAGTTTTGCAAGAGTAAAGTAATTTGGTTAAATTAGCAGTAACATTGCCTGACAGCCACTTAATACGCCTAGCCATGAGAACCATCATTTCAGCCGTCGATTTTTCTGACTGCTCAATCAATGCCCTGGAGCATGCAGTCAATATTGCCAGGCATTCAAAAGCCAACCTTCTTATGTTATGGGTTAATAATCCATATACGACCAAAACCATCCTGTCTTCTGATTTATCAGATGATTTGGTGGAAGAAGTTGAGCATCAGTTCACCAGATTGATCAACAAGTATAGTCCGCAACTGCCCGACTCAAAAATTGATTACATCATCAGAGAAGGTAAAGTATACAAAGAAGTGGTAAACCAGGCCAGGGAATCAGATGCCTGGCTGATTGTAGCAGGAACACATGGTTCTTCCGGCTTTGAAGAACTCTGGATGGGCAGCAATGCCAATCGCATTGTTACTGCAGCCCCATGCCCCATTATTACCATTCGTGCAGGCGTAGAAATCAGCCGTGACCTGAAACTTATCGTTATGCCCATCGACAGTACAATGGAAACCCGGCAGAAAGTACCATTTACGGCCGAACTTGCCCAGGCATTTAATGCTGACATTCATGTACTTGCCGTATATACCACTACGGTTGATGATGTGAGGGGAAGAGTGCTTAGCTATGCCAAACAAGCCTGTAAATATCTGAAAGAAAGCGGTGTTAACAACCAGCTGATTGAAGTTGATGCTGAAAATTTAAGCACAACTACCATGGAATATGCAAAACAGGTAAATGCCAATCTTATTTCCATAATGACCGAACAGGAAAAAACCGCCATTAATCTTTGGCTGGGACCATACGCCCAGCAAATGGTGCATCATTCTCCTATTCCCGTATTAAGCATCCATCCAAAAGAGATTCTTATCTCAATGGGTTATTAAAAAAGGCTGCTTTCGAAAAAAAACAATTGAAAATATTTCGTTTAAAAAGACCATAACACAAAAAAAGCCCCGTTCAGTATCAGAGCGGGGCTTTTTTATTATCAGGTTAGTTTCTGTCAAGACTATTCAGGTCTTCAAAAGCAATTTTCAACCTTGCAATCATGGTTTTCTGAGCTTCATTTAACCATTTACGCGGGTCGTAATACTTTTTATTGGGTTTGTCGTCGCCTTCCGGATTGCCAATCTGGGCCTGAAGATAACCTTCATTCTTTTTATAGTAATTCATAATGCCTTCCCATGTAGCCCATTGGGTATCGGTATCAATATTCATTTTAACTACCCCATAAGAAATGGCCTCACGAATTTCTTCGCGGCTTGAACCGGACCCCCCGTGAAAAACAAAATTCACCGGCTTTTCTGTAGTATTGTATTTCTTTTGAATATAATCCTGTGAATTTTTAAGGATAACGGGCTGAAGTTTCACATTTCCGGGCTTATACACACCATGTACATTGCCAAAAGAAGCCGCAATGGTGAAACGATCGCTGATCTTACTCAGGGTTTCAAAGGCATAAGCCACATCTTCAGGCTGAGTATACAGCTTTGAGCTATCCACGCTGGTATTGTCAACCCCGTCTTCTTCGCCGCCGGTAACACCCAGCTCAATTTCAAGCGTCATGCCCATTTTGCTCATCCGCGCCAGATATTTGCTGCAGATTTCGATATTTTCTTCCAGGCTTTCTTCCGAAAGATCAAGCATGTGCGAGCTGAAAAGGGGTTTTCCAGTTTCCTTAAAGTGCTTTTCACCAGCATCGAGGAGCCCATCTATCCAAGGTAGCAGTTTTTTGGCAGCATGGTCAGTATGAAGAATAACCGGCACTCCATAAGCTTCGGCAAGCAGATGTACATGTTTCGCTCCGGAAACAGCACCTGCTATTGCAGCACGTTCGCCTTCATTACTCAGAAACTTACCGGCATAAAAATGGGCACCACCATTAGAAAACTGAATAATAACAGGCGAATTCACTTCTTTTGCAGCCTGCATTACTGCATTTACCGAGTCGGTACCAACAACATTTACTGCCGGCATTGCAAAACCATTGGCCTTAGCAATACGGAAGATCTCCTGTACATCATTTCCTGTAGCCACACCTGGCTTTACCTTATCGAAAATTCTTTCTGACATGTTAATGTTTGATTTAATTGAACTGAATGATTTATCTTCGCAAAGGTAATCATAATTGAACAATTTTATTTTCTTTGTGCGGATAAAACCAGCTTATTTTATTGCCTAACGCTCTATTTTTCCGCTATATACTTCATAATATGTCATTTCAGATTAAAATACGCGAACTTATTTCCGACAACTATTCGGGTTCGGCTGCCATACTCGAAAAAATCATTAAAAGCATTCAAACTTACATTAACAGTCGAGATATTGATCCTGAGTATCTGCGTTCAAACCTCAATGCTGTAGTTACTCATTTCCCTGATTTGGCAGTGCTTCATCACTTTATGCAGCAGTTTTTCGATCTGCTCGATCAGGCTGAACACAACGCATGGAGCAAAGAGAGGATGATTATCAGAATTGAGCAATTTATCAAGGAATATAATCATACCTGGAGCGAAAGCATTGGTCAGGCTGCCGAAAAAATGGAACGACTGGTTAAATTTCAGAATAAAAAAATCCTGCTGCACAGCAACAGCTCAAGTATTCATGTATTGTTTGAACATCTGGCAACTCACAACATATTCCCATCTGTATATCAAACCATGTCAGGCCCGGTATTTGAAGGAAAGCTACAGGCAAGAGCTCTCAGCGATTTAGGGTGCAAAGTCCATTTTATCAACGAAGCAGCTATCGGAAGATTTATTCATGAAGTAGATTTTGCTGTTATGGGAGCCGACAATGTATTTACCGACGGCTTTACAAACAAGATAGGAACCTACCCTATTGCGCTGGTTTGCCGCGAAGCAAACAAACCCTTTTATGTCATCTGCGATTCACGAAAACGCTCGCCAGTTGATTTTAAAAGCCGGATTGCATCACTTTTTGAACCACAACAGCCCGGTGGCGACCTTTGGAAAAACCCGCCAAAAGCAATCACACCGGTTAATTATTACTTCGAATTTACACCCAAAAACCTGGTAACTGCCTGTTTCTTTGAAGATACATGGTGGAACTTATCAGAAGAAGGAAACCAATAAAAAACGATATTAACAACTTGATTTGCTACAGAAGCTCAAAAGATGTAAATTTGCAGCCTGAATAAGGCCCCGTAGTTCAGCTGAATAGAATGTCAGATTCCGGTTCTGAAGGTCACAGGTTTGAATCCTGTCGGGGTCACGCTCAAAAGCCACCAAAATCTGGTGGCTTTTTTTTATCTTTTTCTGTTAAATATACCGGCTTTAAACCTCTGTTACCACAAAGCTTTTCAGGAAAACCCAAGAGTTTTTTCCGGCAAGCAACAGGCAGATACTAACTTTATTTCCCTTGTTTGATAAAACCATCCGGTGAAACCCCAAGTGAAACCCCTCAAAAAAACAAGCCGAATCCGGCCATTATAATTTTGGATAAACGTCACGCAAAGCCAATAGAAATATGTTAAATTTCAGGAAAAATCATGAAGAGAATCATTTTCAGGCCTCATCAAACAACATTAGATTTATAAGTTTTCATGTAATCGCTTTTTTGAGGTTACTTTCTTTAAATAATGACATTATTATGCAAGGAAGCCCCCTGAAAATGAAACTTTTTAAATTTACTCCTTGAACGACTAAAGCCTGAATATGAAAACTCAGAATAAACTGCTAATCATTCTGCTTATTACAGCCTTAATACTTTTTGCAGGATTTTTAACCATCATGCAAATTCAAAAAAAGCAAAACTCAATTCTTGTAAATTCAGGAATTGAACAACAAAATTCGATTCTTAGAACAGCCATTACAGCAAAATCTGAAACCATCTACTCCACTCTCTATGACTACACTTATTGGGATGATTTAGTCAATTATCTGAATGATCGAAATGAAGCTTTTGCTCAGGATAACATTTATACCTTATTCAATTCCTTTAATGTAAATGAGGTATTAATGTATGACAAATCATTGCAAACAGCTTTTGAAGCAGAGCTATACGATACCATTGAATCGATTCCTGAACCAATATCTGCCGAGGTTTTCCCTACACTATACCACGAAAATTTTATTAAATACTATATAACCACCAAACGGGGCGTACTGGAAATGCAAGGCGCTACCATGCACCGTTCAAACGACGAAGCCCGCAAACAACCCCCTCAGGGTTATTTCTTTATGGGAAGATTATTGGATAGCACCTATCTGAGCAGCCTTGAAAATCTGACAGGAGGAAAAATCAGCATTTTGTTGACCAGCGTTGATTCTGTAAGCCTGAACGGAAATAAAATCACCACAAGTTATCCGTTAAATGGATTTGACGGGCAGCCTGTTGCCTGGTTGCAACTTGAAAAAGAATATAGCATTGTAACTGTCTTTCGTCAATTAACCAGAATATCAACCTGGTTTCTGGCTACACTTATAACTGCCATCCTCATTATTTTCTTTTTTGCATTCAACTCACTTGTAAACAAGCCCTTGAACATAGTATCACAGGCGCTTCACCTGAAAGGCAAAAACGAAAGACTAAAACTTATGAGCCTCAAAAGTGAATTTAAACAGATAGGGGCAATGATTGAAACCTATTTCGAGCAAACTGAAAAACTTGAAACAGAAATTGAAGTGCGTAAAAAAGCAGAAGCACAGAAAGAAAAGCTGATTGCCGAATTAGACAATGCCAACCGCGAACTAAAAGACTTTGCCTACATTGTTTCTCATGATTTAAAAGCCCCTCTGAGGGCAATAGGTTCCATTTCGCAATGGATATATGCCGATTATGCCGATAAAATTGACGATGATGGCAAGATGCAACTCGACTTGCTGTTGAATCGCGTAAACCGGATGCAGGCTTTAATCGAAGGGGTCTTGTCCTATTCAAGAGTTACCCGTGTAAAAGAGGAGAATGAATTAATGGATCTTAACAAGGTAGTTCATGAAGCCATTGAAATGATTGCCCCTCCTGAAAAATTCAAAATAACGGTTGACAAAAACCTGCCTGTTGTTTCGTTTGGACCAACCCGTATTTTACAGATTTTTGAGAATCTGCTCAGCAATGCCGTAAAATACAATGACAAAGAAGTCGGAGAAATCCATATCCGGTGCCAAGATTTAGGAAACGAGTGGGAATTATCAGTATCTGACAACGGACCGGGCATTGAGGAAAAGTATTACGATAAAATTTTCCAAATCTTCCAAACCCTGAAAGCACGCGATGAATATGAAAGTACAGGTATTGGTTTAACAATCGTAAAAAAAATAATTGAAAGTAATGGAGGCAGAATTACAGTTAAATCTGTGCCGGGTGAGGGAATTACTTTTAATTTTACCATCTTAAAATAAAAACAAATCCAGATTGACCCATGATAAAGAATAAACCAATTTTGTTGGTCGAAGACGACATGATTGATGCCATGACAGTAAAAAGGGCACTGAAGGAACTCAATATTCTAAATCCTGTTGTAACCGTTGAAAACGGTGAAGAAGCGCTTACCTACCTCAGAGATTCTGAAAACGAAAAGCCAGGCATCATTTTGCTTGATTTGAACATGCCCAGGATGAATGGCATCGAATTTTTGGGAATTGCAAAAAAGGATGATAACCTGAAACTGATTCCGGTTATTGTACTAACGACTTCACTTGATGAAATTGACCGGGTCGACACCTTTAATCTTGGCGTAGCCGGTTATATGGTTAAACCTGTTGATTACAAAAAATTCGTCGAGGTGATAAAGGCCATTAAACTTTATTGGTCGCTTAGTGAATTGCCGGGATAATTGAAATTTAAACTAAAATGACTGACAACAAACTCAAGGTACTTTATATTGAGGACGATTTGGTTGACCAAATGGCCTTTAAAAGATTTATGAAAGAACAGGATTTGCCGTATTTGCTCACCACGGCAGGTTCTGTCAAATCAGCGCGTGAAGTATTTCAGAATAATGAATTTGATGTTGTTATCTCTGACTTTTTACTGGGCGATGGCAACTCATTTGAATTTCTTCCCGAGTTTATTAAAACAGGCACGCCGGTTATTCTGGTAACAGGAACCGGCGATGAAGATATTGCCGTTAAAGCAATTAAATTAGGGGCCAGTGATTATGTCATTAAAGACATTGAGTATAACCACCTGAAAATGCTCCCTTTAATTGTTGAAAGCACACTGCGTAACAAAAAAACTGCTGAGCAAATCAAAAAACTCAGCATGGCTGTTGAGCAAAGCCCTAGTATGCTTATAATGACCGATGAAAATGGCATTATTAATTATATAAATCCACGCGTTACAGAAATTACCGGATATATACCCCAGGAACTTATTGGAAGCAGCTTACTGGAACACCTCCAAACATACAATACAGCAGAAATAATTCAGGAAATGAGAGACATCCTGAATAGTGGTGGCAAGTGGCATGGCACTACACGTCATCAGCGTAAATCCGGCGAACTTTTTTTTGAAGCAACCACCATTTCACCATTTTACAATGATGAAGGGCATCTCACTGGCTACATAAAAGTGGCGGAAGATATTACAGAAAAAAAGAAGGCTGAAGAAGCAATAAAAAAATACTCGGATGACCTTCGTGAAAGCAATGCCAGCAAAGATAAAATGTTCTCTATCATAGCACATGACCTGAGAACACCGTTTAATGGACTGATGGCATTCTCCGACATCCTTTCAACCGATTACGATTCGTTGAGCAAAGAAGAGGTTCAGGAGTATATTGAAGTAATCAGAGACCTGAGCCGCAACACTTTTAATCTGCTTGAAAAACTGCTGCAATGGTCAAGGTTACAAACCGGCCGAATGGAATATAAACCTACAAACTTTAATTTCAACGATCTGGTAAAGGCCGTAATTGAGCTGCTTATTGCCAATGCCATGGGAAAAGGCATTAAATTAACCAGCCATATTGAACCTGAACTTAATATTTTTGGCGACCTGAATATGGCACATGCTATTTTGCGCAATCTAACCTCAAATGCCATTAAATTCACCTCTCAAGACGGAACAGTTAATATAACTGCACATTCAATCTCTGAAAATGAGGCAGAAATTACCGTGTCTGACACTGGCATTGGCATGAATCAAAAGCAAATAGACAACCTGTTTAAGGTTGATTATCAACACAGTACCAAAGGAACAAAAGGAGAAGAAGGAACAGGATTAGGGCTCTTATTGTGTAAGGAATTTGTTGATAGAAATGGCGGAAATATAAGAGTTGAAAGCGAAGCCGGAGCAGGCTGCAAGTTTATTTTTACGCTACCTAAAGCCCAATAAAACTTCCCTGTTTCTTTTGATTTTCCTCGTGTCGTTCAATTTTCTGCAATTGTTGGAAATTCAGGAAAGCCATTCCTTCAAATTATGATGACTGGTTCAATGAAAAACAATTTCCAATCGTAGCTCCCTCTATATTTTTCTTTCATCACCTTCAAAAATTCACCATAACAATCATTACTTTGTTCGAATGCCTGATAAATTAATATATCCGGTTATTCTTATACTCCCATCTTTATACATACATATTCCTGTATTTCAAGCATTAAAGGTCGATATTAAATCAAATAAACGCCCTGCAAAGCCCGAATTCGAATGATGTTTTTCGGTAAATAATAAAAAAAATGTTGATTTCCGGAATTCATTTGTTAAATTTGATTTAACAAATGAGCGGTTTATCTGTTTAAAAAACATCCGAAGCCGGAAAAATTCTTTAGCTAAATCAGCAATAAAGTTATCATCAGTTTCTATGATAAAAAAAGTTCTTGTTGCCAATCGCGGTGAAATAGCAGTTCGCATCATGCGTTCCTGCCGCGAAATGGGCATTCCCACTGTAGCAGTATTTTCTGATGCCGATCGTTCGGCCATGCACGTACGTTATGCCGATGAAGCCTGGCATATAGGGCCAGCACCATCGGTAGAAAGCTACCTTAACATTGATCGGATTATTGAGGCAGCAAAAAAATCAAAAGCTGATGCCATACATCCCGGTTATGGGTTTTTATCTGAAAACGCTGCATTTTCTGCACGTTGCAAAGCGGAGGGGATTGAATTTATAGGCCCCAATCCGGATGCAATCCTGAAGATGGGAGATAAAATTACAGCCCGCAAGACGATGATTGCAGCAGGTGTTCCTGTAGTACCCGGCACCGTCGATAAAATCACCGACTTTGAAGCTGCCAAAAAAACCATTCATGAAATAGGCCTTCCTGTGATGATAAAGGCCTCAGCAGGGGGCGGCGGAAAGGGGATGCGACTCGTTAAGCAGGAAGAAGAAATAGAAAGTTCGCTGCGAGGAGCCCGCTCTGAAGCAAAGTCAGCTTTTGGCGATGATGCAGTTTACATCGAAAAATACATTGAATCGCCCCATCATATTGAGTTTCAAATACTGGCAGATAAACACGGCAACGCCATACATCTTTTTGAACGCGAATGCTCAGTACAACGACGTCATCAAAAGGTGATTGAAGAAACCCCTTCGCCCTTGTTAACCCCGGCCATCAGAGCCGAGATGGGAGCTCATGCAGTAGCTGCTGCCAAAGCAGCGCATTACCATGGCGCCGGAACAATTGAGTTTATTGTAGACGATAACCTCAACTACTACTTTCTTGAAATGAATACCCGCCTTCAGGTAGAGCACCCTATTACTGAACGTGT
The DNA here is from genome assembly GCA_020636745.1 of Lentimicrobiaceae bacterium. Lineage (NCBI taxonomy): Bacteria > Pseudomonadati > Bacteroidota > Bacteroidia > Bacteroidales > Lentimicrobiaceae > Lentimicrobiaceae bacterium. Next base: position 70,847 of record JACJXH010000005.1, read on the forward strand.
AGTTGGCGTTGACCTGGTAAAGGAAATGATAAACATTGCCAATGGCTTAGAACTACCATTTAAACAGGAAGATCTAAAACAAAACGGCCATGCTGTTGAATGCCGGATTTATGCAGAAGATCCTGAAAAGAATTTTATGCCAAGCCCCGGAACTATTCGTCATATATCTGAACCTTTGGGCCTTGGTGTCAGACATGATGGCTATGTATATGAAGGCTATACCATTCCGATTTATTACGATCCCATGATTTCAAAACTGATTGTGTGGGCTGGCACGCGTGAAGAAGCCATTAATCGTATGAGCAGAGCATTACAGGAGTATAAAATTACAGGTGTCAAAACTTCCATCCCATTTCTGGCCCGCATTATGGAAGCACCGGTTTTTCGCTCAGGAAAATACAATACTCACTTTATTGAAGAAAACAAAGAATTCCTTTTTGGCCAGCATGATTGCGATGGAGTATGCGAAGATATCGCCCTGATAGCCACATATCTGGAGCATACCAGCAAACTAGAGAAAATTAAAACGGGTGCAAACGCTGTAACTACCACCAGCCGCTGGAAAGACCCGCAACGTCAGGCCTACATATAAACTATTCTTATGGCACTAGAAATCAATATTGACGGGCGAAATGCCATTGTCACCGAATTAAGCAGAAACGGCAATCTGGTAACGATTCAGGTTGATGATGAAGTGTATGAAATTGATGCACTTAAGGTTGGAGAAGGAATTTATTCAATGATTTACAAGGGGCGCTCTTACAACATTGAAATGATTGAAAGCGGTTCCCCCAGACACTACACCGTAAACTCATTTCATAGTTCTTATGATGTTGAAGTGATTGACGCACAAACACGATACCTCAGAAGCCGTTCAAAAGGCGACACTGGAGATTCAGGAAACACCATAGTATCCCCAATGCCAGGAAAAGTGGTGAAAATACCTGTAAAACCGGGCGAAACCGTAGTTGCCGGACAAACTCTGATTATTGTTTCAGCCATGAAAATGGAAAGTGAGTTTAAAGCCAAAAGCGCAGGTGTAGTTAAAACAATAAACACAGCAGAAGGTGAAACCATTGAAGCGAATAAAGTGTTGGTTGTGGTTGAACCAGCAATAGACTGAGTGTCTGAAACAGGCAATCTGCAAATGAACAGATAAGAAAACATTGATGCTCAATGGCTTTATAAAACCTGCCAACCCCAAACAGCCAATCAATTACCTGAACTCTTTGATTTATTAATTCAGCATTTATACTTGAGTTTATGTCAAATCTGGATGAAATTTACCGCAAACTGGAAGAACGTAACCACCAGGCCGAGCTTGGAGGAGGTAAAGAACGCATTGAAAAATTACATAAGACCGGACGGAAAACGGCCCGCGAACGAATAGAAATGCTGCTTGACCCCGGCACATTTGTAGAGTTTGATCGCTTTGTAGTTCACCGGGCCCGGGACTTTGACATGGAGAAAAACCTGATCTCAGGTGACGGCGTAGTCAGTGGCCATGGGAAAATTGATGGACGACTGGTATATGTCTTTGCTCAGGATTTTACCGTCTTCGGAGGAACTCTGAGCCGCGCCAATGCGGATAAGATTATTAAGATAATGGATTTAGCCCTTAAAATGGGGGCTCCAGTTATTGGGCTCAACGATTCAGGCGGTGCCCGGATACAGGAAGGGGTGGAAAGCCTGGGCGGATATGCCGACATCTTTTACCGGAATGTAATGAGCAGCGGTGTAATTCCTCAAATTTCAGCCATACTTGGCGCATGCGCCGGCGGGGCAGTTTACAGTCCGGCTATCACCGATTTTATTCTGATGACCAAAGACACCAGTTACATGTTTGTTACAGGACCTGACGTCATCAAAACGGTAACTCACGAAGAGGTTTCAAAAGAAGATCTTGGCGGTGCCATGACGCACAATGCGAAAAGCGGTGTAGCCCATCTGATTGCAGATGACGACGAACAGGCCATGATGATGATTCGCGAATTGATGAGTTTTTTGCCCTCCAATAACATGGAGGAGCCTCCGCGCATAAAGTCAACAGACGATCCAAACCGTGAAGACGAAAAACTTCAGGAAATTGTGCCGTTTGATCCCAACAAACCATATGACATGAAAGAAATTATTCATAGTGTGGTGGACGACGGTAATTTTATGGAAACCATGCCCCACTATGCCGGCAATATCCTTACAGGATTTGCCCGTTTTGACGGGAAACCAGTTGGTATAGTCGCCAATCAGCCCGCTTTTCTGGCAGGTGTACTCGATATCAACAGTTCCGTCAAAGCAGCCCGTTTTGTGCGCTTTTGCGACGCTTTTAATATTCCATTGGTTACTTTTGTTGACGTTCCCGGGTTTTTGCCAGGCACTGCTCAGGAGTTTGGCGGCATCATTAAACACGGCGCCAAACTGCTCTACGCCTATGCTGAAGCAACCGTTGCCAAGATAACGGTGATCACCCGCAAAGCTTATGGCGGAGCGTATGATGTGATGTCGAGCAAACACATTGGGGCAGATGTAAATTTCGCATGGCCCACTGCCGAAATTGCCGTAATGGGCGCAGACGGGGCTGTGAATATTATTTTCCGCGACAAACTTACCGATGAAGATAAAGCCAAAGCAGTGAAAGACTATCGCGATGTGTTTGCCAGCCCATACAAAGCTGCTGAATTGGGATATATCGACGAAATCATATACCCCAGACACACCCGCCGCAAACTAATTCAGGCGCTTGAAATGTGTGCCAATAAGCGAAAATCAAACCCGCCAAGAAAACATGGCAACATTCCTTTGTAAAACGCCACATTTGCAATGATATAAAAACTCCCCGTAACAAAATTTACCGGGGAGTTTTTTTTATACATAGCCTCCTTTTCCCAAAAGACACTACATCCCTTCCACATGATACAACAACTAAAAACACTGTTTCAATATTCCTGACAAGTCAACCCTATATTTTATGTTTGTATTCAATAAATTAATTGCTGTTTAACAAATATTGAACAATCTCTTATCCTATCTTTGGTTAGTAAAAACAACCAACAGGTTTTCAAAACTAAAATACAGGACTGGCATGGAACAACTAAGCATTGGCCTCGAAATGGAGGCGTATCTGAAAGACCAGATTTATGAAGCGTTGCAAGGCGATGTAATTCAATCAATCTTGCATGAAGCAAAGTACAATCCCACCAACAATTACCTGCGTAATATGCTCGAAGGAAACAGTTTTAAAGTTGACAGCAGTATTTCGCCCAAGCTTTACAGCATTTTCAATGCAGTAAAAGATCAACTTGGGTTTGAAGAAGCTGTTGATTTTTATGTAACCAGCGACGCACAATTGAATGCTTTTGCAGTATCGCGCAATGAAGAAAACGAGCCTCACATCATCAACATCAATTCTTCACTATTAAACCTGATGAGCGACGATGAACTGAGATTTATCATCGGCCACGAAATGGGGCATCTTATCAGCAGAAATGCCGACCTGCTCAAACTGATTTATTTTATATTTCCGCCAAGTACCGAAATACCGGGTATGCTTCAGCATAAAATCAGACTTTGGAAACAATTGTCAGAACTTACTGCCGACCGGTATGGATTTATGGTTTGCCCTGATGTACCTGTTTGTGTTTCCGCCTTCTTCAAACTTGCGTCAGGCGTTGATTTGCAGAGGGTTGACCTAAACATTGAAGCTTTTATTGCCGATAATGAAAAACGACTTGAATACTTTAAAAAAGACAAGGGAATCAACATTGCCTCGCACCCGGTTAATCTTATCAGGGTAAAAGCAATACAGCTGTTTTCACGTTATGAAGTTTTCAACACAAACACTGTTACAGAATCCAGGCTAAATTCAGAACAGCTTGGCGCTGAAATGAACGAACTGACCACCATTCTTGAAAAAATAAAGGAATCTGAGCTCGATCTTTATCTCTACCATTTTATCGCTGCAGCCGGAGTTATTATGTCGGGCGCAGACGAAAACTATGACGAAAAGGAAGTAGAAGCCATTCTGCAGGAACTTTCTGAGTTTATTATTTTTCCAAAATATTTTATGGACCAGATAATTGAAAGTGGCAAAGTGATGGACATTTTTAACGATTCAATCAATAAAATACTGAGTATCAGCCCCGGCTCACGTGAAAGCATGCTGTATTATTTGGTTAAAATAGCCTTATCCGATAAAAAGATAATGGACAATGAGATAGGATTTATTTTTGATGTGGGCACCAAAGCTTTTGGTTACTCACGTACCGAGGTGGCCCAGATATTTGCCAACACCATCCAGCAACGCTTTATGCCAGGCATTCAGGCATTGAGTTAATAGCACCAATGGATATCACGTTGAGTATTGCATGATGACAAAAGCTCAAATTGATCTATACGAGAAAACGAGTGATTAAATGATAATTCAAAAAATAAACCGTGTCTTAAAGGTAAGACACGGTTTATTTTTTTTGCACATAACAATTGGTTTCCATTGCTTTAAAAAAAGAAAGCGGGATTACTATAAAGTAACCCCGCATTTCTAACACCAACCTACCAACATTAATTAAACATAATACTAATAATTGTTATTCTGAGTAGCCTGTGCATTGTTTCTCATTTCATCCTGTGGGATTGGATAAAACTCATGTTTCCCTGCTACAAATCCTAAAGGACCTAATACAGATGGAGCATCACCCCAACGGATAAGGTCGAGATAACGAACACCTTCAAAACACAACTCAAGTTTACGTTCATTTTTTATTGCAGTCATAATGTCACCCTGGAAAGGACCCAAGTGGGCTCTGTTTCTAACACGGGTGAGATATTGAGCAGCTTTTGTATCATTTCCGGCCATATGGTTAGCTTCAGCAGCCATTAAGAGTACATCAGCGAAACGAATCAAACGAAGGTTTGTACCGTAGTTTAATTCAGGAACAGCACCACTTTCGCCATTGGTTTCATCCATGCGGGTTCCATATTTAACGCGGATACATCCGTCCCAACCGTAAGAGTCTTCATTGGTCCAATCGCCACCCTGAGCTCTTAAATCGGCTAATGAAAGGATAGAAGCAGGTTTTCTAACTGTGTCACCAGCGGCAACAAAAGCATCATACAAACTTTGTTTCGGGTAATTGAAACCCCATCCCCCAATAAGTCCGGTTTCACCTGGCTGGAAATAATCGCCACGGGGGCCGGTAAGCTGCCAAGTAATATTATTTTCCATAGGCCTTGCACCACCCCACTGGAAAGTACCCCAATCGTATCCCATACTGGTAACGTATGAAACTTCAAAAAGGGATTCAATACCAAATTCTGAGTCTTTCAGGAATAAAGTTGAGTAATCCTGCTGAAGGTCATATTCTTCAGAACCTATAACTAATTCGAAAGCGGCAGCAGATTCTTCATACTTTTTATTATAAAGATATGCCTTTCCGAGAAGTGCCTGAGCGGCACCCTTTGAAGCTCTGAAAGCATCCTGCGGCGCATACTGACTTTTTAACGGAAGATCAGTAATGGCTTCGTTGAGGTCTTTGGCAATTTGAGCATAAATGGCATCAGCACCAGCAAATGGCTGACCATAATCGCTGGGAGCAAGCTCAGCAAGAATAAGTGGGCCATTACCAAACATAGAAACAATTTCGAAATAATAATAAGCACGCAGGAATTTAGCTTCTGCAATGATTTGTTTGCGCAAATCGGTTTCAGGCTTTACATTATTGATTACCAGATTAGCACGATAGATTCCAAAATAGTTTGATTGCCATACTGCAGTAATAGGAGCATTGCTGGGTCCAAATGTGTAATTACCCAATTCCTGATAAGGAGGCTGGTCTCCAGCATCACCCCCACCCACATTTGATTCATCGGATGGGAAGGTTTTTACCAGATAAGCGCTGTTCCAGTCGCGAGCATTCATCCACTGAAGGATATCGTACGTGGCCATGATGGCTTTGGTAGCATCCTCATCAGTTTTATAAAACAGCTCTACTGACATTTTACCAATAGGATCAACTTCCAAGAAGTCTTTCTGGCATGCTGGTAGCAACGAAATCATGGCCAGAAATAATAAAACTTTACCTTGAGTTTTCATTTTTAATATTTTTAGTGTTGACACTTTTAATGTTTATGAATCCCAGATTTCACTGTTAGAGTGTGCATGACAAACCAAACAGGATCTTACGTGGGGTGGGGTAGAAACCGCGGTCAATTCCCTGGCCGTTATCTTTACCAGTACCGGTTGCAGGATCCATTCCGGGATAATTGGTAAATGTGAAATAATCATCAAGTGAAACATAAAGTCTCAGGTTCTGAATTTTGTTTTTCAACATTTCTTTAGGAACAGTATAACCTAACTGAATTTGTCTGATTCTTACGTAAGAACCTTTAAACACCATCAGGTCGCTATTGTAGATATATGGATTTGACTGATCAGCTCTTGGCCTTTCGTTGGTACTTCCTTCACCTGTCCATCTTTCATCAAAGAAGAACTGAGGGCGATTTGAAGTAGATCTGTCATAACGATTCCATCCCAACAACACATCCTGGCCGTGAACACCCTGGAGGAACATTCTCAAGTCAAAACCTGAATAAGAGAAGCTCAGATTTGCACCCCACATGAATTTTGGATGAGGGCTTCCGATATTGGTCTGGTCTTCAGAATTGATAAGATTATCACCATTGGTATTTACAACGATAGGATCTCCCGGAACTGGATTGTAACCAGCCAAACCACCATTATCAGCTTTATAAGCATCAATTTCAGCTTGATTCTGGAAAATACCGGCAGTCTGATAGCCGCGGAAATACCATACAGGCTGATTCAGTTCAAGGTAAGTGGTTGTCCATCCGGTTCCAACACTGGTACCACCTACTCTGTCGAGCAGCGGGTTCAGGAAAGTAACTTCATTTTTAAGCCAAGTAAAGTTAGAGCTGATGTCATACTTTAATTTGTTGTCATAATCTCTGTAACCAAGTTCAAGTTCAACTCCTTTATTGCTAACATCACCAGCATTAACAAACGGAGCCTTATTACCTACTGAAGGAGGAGGAGTTCCGGGAACGAGAAGATCTCTGGTAACCTTGTTGAAATAATCGAAGCCCAAGGTTAATTTATTACCCAACATATTCATGTCGAAACCAAGGTCAGTTTGTTCACTGGTAGCCCAGGTAAGTTCAGGGTTTGCAAGCAATTCGGGTTCAGCACCGGTATAAAATCCACCACCTGGTTTTGGATACTGAATACCTGAAGCGGTAATCAAAGAGCGGAACTGGTCAGGACCTAATCCGGAAAGGTTACCGTTAGTACCCCATGAAGCTCTTACTTTGAAAAAGTCAACAAAACTTACATTCCAGAAATTCTCATGCGAAACAATCCATCCGGCAGAAACTGAAGGGAAGTTGCCCCATCTCTGATCAGGATGTAATAAAGAAGTACCATCACGACGAATAATGGCACTTAACAGATATTTACCATCATATTCATATGAAGCGCGTGCAAAATACGAAGAGGTACGGGTATCTAATAAATTTCCACTTACTTTACCATCAATTTCCACATCTCCATGCTGAGCAAAGTTATCGTCTTCAGCGAACATAGGTCCTGACTGAGTATTGATAAATTTATGGGTGTATTGTTTGGCTGAAATACCAGCTACAGCGCTAACATTGTGTTTATCACCAAAAGTTTTGTCATAAGAAACATAATTTTCCCACATCCAGGTAAACCAGGTGTTGGTATTGTCTCTTACGTTTGCCTGAGTGTTCATTCTTTCTGAAGAGAACCAATAGGTTGGGAACCAAGTGTGATAGAGCTGATTGTTAATATCAGCACTGGCACGGCTGGTAATTTTAAAACCTTTCCAGCTGTCATCACCTAATGTTACATAAGCATTACCCATAAATTTATCTTCCTTGGTATCGCCTCTGGCAATTTCAATCATAGCCAGCGGATTGGCGATTTCACCTTTTACATAGGGAGATAGGCCGTAGTACAAACCATCAGAATTCTGAACCAGTGTATTGCCAGCAGTTAAAGCATCCTGAGCGAAATCAGGTAAAGCACCACTATAGGTAACAGGAGTCAAGGGATCCATCATTAAAGCAGATGAAACAATTCCTCCAAATTCAGAATCTTCAGAAATAGCATTTTTCTTGGTATGACTATATGTCATATTGGTTCCGACTTTTACCCAGGGTTTAAGTTGCTGAGTAATATTAGCACGCATAGAAATACGTTCGTAGTGTGATTTATCATCACCAATAACACCATTCTGACCGGTATAAGAACCGGAAACGTAGTAATTACCTTTATCAGTTGCACCACTAAAAGCAAGGTGATGTCTCTGAATCATAGCTGAACTTAAGATTTGATCCATCCAGTCGGTGTTAATACTTGAGCCGGCAGGGATTTCAACGCCTACGTTGGCTTCATTCATCCAGGTTGCATAACTAGCAGCATCCATAGGTTTTGTATAGTCACCTACACTTTGTGAACCAACCTGCAACGAATACTCTATTTTACCAGGGCCTTTGGCTCCGCTTTTGGTTGTAATAAGAACTACACCATTTGCAGCTTCAGCACCATAAATAGCAGCAGAGGCAGCATCCTTTAATACGGTAACTGACTCAACATCATTCGGTTCAAGGTTATCAATATTACCTGTAGCCATACCGTCAACCACATACAGTGGCTGTACATTTCCGTTGGTAGCAACACCGCGTATTACAACCTTCTGGCCTGCTCCGGGAGATCCGGAAGTGCTGGTAACATTTACACCGGCAATACGTCCCTGAATTGCTTCATTTACGTTTGTTGTAGGCAATTGGGCAAGCTGTTTGTTATCCAGCTTGGCAATGGCACCAGTAATGTTTGACCTTTTTTGACTACCGTAACCAACCACAAGAACCTCACTAAGTCCAACAACACTCTCTTTTAAAACAATAATTTCTTTTACTCCAGGTTTTACTTCTTTTTCAATAGTTTCAAAACCAACCATTGAAAAAGTAAGAACAACCTTTGTTTTAGCTGAGCTTAATGTAAAAGTTCCGTCTAATCCAGAAATAGTACCATTAGAGGTACCCTTCTCAATTACATTGACACCAGGAATGGGTTCTCCGTTTTCACTTTGAACCTTTCCGTTATAGCTGGACACCTGCTGAGCACTTAAAGTAAGTGCAATACTTATAAAAAACATTCCTGTCAGGAAGAATGCTTTTTTTGCCCGGGTGTTCAGTCCAATTAAATTGTAAATAACTGATTTCATAAATGACCCTCGTTTTTTAGTTAATGTAAAAAGTACACAAAGGCAAAAATACACAAAAAATGTTAAAAGCAAACTTCTGACCAATTATTTTATTATTTATACTCTTTCTAAATTACCAAATTGGTATATAATTGTTTGTCAGCCACATAAAATATTTCATTAGTTCAAAAAATTTCCTGATATTTGCATTTTCGATTAAAAAGTGAATAGTTTTGCATTGTGTATTAAATACGCATTTAATCATGGAAGAGTTTATAAATAATATTTCGGTTGACTGTGTCATATTCGGCTTTAACAATAAAACGCTGAATGTACTCCTTACCAAACGCGAATTAAAAGATCCGGACACCGGGGAAATTATATTCACGGATTATACTGTGCAAGGCCACCATGTACTTAAAGGTGAAAACATCAACGATGCAGCTGTCAGAGTTCTAAAAGACAAAACCGGGCTCGACAACATTTATCTTGAACAGTTCTACACATTTGGCGAAACAAATCGTGTACTTAAAGACAGAGACCAGCTCTGGATTAAGAAAAGATTCCCGATGGTTGAGGATCACGTAATTTCTATTGGATTCTGCGCCTTGGTTGACAGTTTAAAAGTTATTCCTGACAAACAGCACCCCGAAACCCTCTGGATGCCTGTTGACAACTTACCGGAACTTGGATTCGACCATGAAAAAATGATTCATATGGCACTGGAGTTCCTTCGGAACAAACTACGTTTAGAACCTATTGGATTTGAATTGCTGCCCGAAAAATTTACGCTGACCCAATTGCAAAACCTCTATGAAGCCATACTGGGAATCAACCTCGACAGAAGAAATTTCTGGAAAAAGATATCTCAGATGAAATACGTCATTGCACTTGACGAAAAACAAAAAGGAGTTGCCCACAAACCTGCTCAGGTCTTTATTTTCAGTAAAGACGTTTATGAGCGGACTAAAAAAGATAAACTTGATTTTTCTTATTGACAATCTGTCTGTGCAAGAGCCTTAAGCTTGTTGTTACCAGACACCCATAATTGTGAAACTAAACCGAAACATGGACTTTTCATCTCATCAAACATCCTGCTGTTAAACCTTACAATTTATTTCTCCAATTATGCCAGACGTAAACAAGATTACCCTTAAAGAGAAAATTGGTTATGCATTGGGCGATGGCGCGGCAAACATTGCCTGGCGTGCAGTTGCCACCTTTCTTTTCGTGTTTTACACAGATGTTTTTGGTATAAGCCCCGTTGCAGTCGGATTATTGATGCTCGTTGCCCGGTTTAGCGATGGCATTACCGATATCCTGATGGGTGTTATTGGCGACAGAACAAATACCAGATATGGAAAATTCCGCCCATGGATATTATGGACGGCTATTCCATTGGGCATTGTTTTATCCTTATTATTTACCACTCCGGATTTAAACTCTACCGGTAAAATTATCTACGCCTACGTAACCTATATTTTGTTTACATTGATTTACACTGCCAACAACATTCCGTATGGCGCCTTAATGGCAGTCATCACAGGTGATGACAAAGAAAGGACGATTCTGGGATCATATCGCATGGTAGGCGCTTTTGCAGGCGGCATGATTGTTCAGGGAGCCTTGTTGTTTCTGGTTGCTCATTTCGGCAATGTTAACCCTACTATAGAAGTTAACAACCTCGACACCAAAAAATTCCAGGTTACTGTATCTGTATTGAAAACAGTAGAAAACGCAAACATTAAAACCAAAGACGGCATTGCCTTATTTACCAGAATAAGCCCGGCAGATACAGGCAAAACCTATGAGCCTTTAAATTCAGTCAGCCTTTCACTGACACCCGGCACAAAATATGTATTTCTTGCTACAGGCGAAGAAAATCTGACTCCCCAAAAAATCTCGGTAATTGATCAAAAACGGGGATACAGCAATTCTATATATATCATGTCTGTTTTCCTGTCGTTCTTTATGTTCATTACTTTTTACACAACGCGTGAAAGAGTTCAGCCACCGAAAGAACAAAAAACAAACCTAAAACAGGACTTGAAAGATCTGGTAAGGAATAAACCCTGGCTGGTTCTTTTGATTATCGGTCTCTTGTTTAACATTTACAATGCCACCAAGCAAGGTATAGTTGTCATATATTTTACCCATTACCTCAACAATCAGTTATTGGCCGGCTCTTACCTGGTAGGGCTCATGCTTGCATCCATAGCCGGTGCCATAGCAACAGGGCCATTGGGCAAAAAACTCGGCAAAAGAACCCTTTTTATTTACGCCTTGATTTTTTCGGCCCTGGTAAATGTCCTTATTGTCTTTTGCGGGCCCCATGACATCTACCCCATTTTTGCAATAGGAATGATTTCAGAATTCGCTGCAGCTATATTTCCCACCTTGTTTTTTGCCATGCTTGGCGATGCTGCTGATTATTCTGAATACAAAAACGGACGAAGGGCCACAGGGCTTATCTATTCAGCCGGGTCTTTTGCCTCAAAATTCGGCGGAGGTCTCGCCGGCGCCATTATTGGCTTGCTGCTTGGGGTCTTTAACTATAACGGACAAGATTCATCGGCAATACAGGGAGCTATTCCTGGAATCATCATGCTGATGAGCTGGATTCCTGCACTCATTGCTTTGTTGGCCGCTGCGCTTATGACAATGTATCCGCTGACTCAGCAAAAAATGGATGAAATCACTACAGAACTAACCAATAGAAGAACTATTGAGGAGCACTCCAAATAACTACTAAATCTATTTTTAACATTAAGCATTTCACACTCATATGAAATTCGGACATTTCGACGACAACCAAAAGGAATACGTGATTACCAACCCGCAAACTCCTTTCCCATGGATAAACTATCTGGGCACTGGCGGGTTTTTCAGCATTGTTTCTAATACCGGCGGAGGGTATAGCTTTTATAAAGATGCACGTCTGAGAAGAATTACGCGAAACAGATACAACAATGTGCCTGTTGATGACGGAGGTAAGTATTTTTACATTAATGACGGTGGCAACATTTGGTCGCCGGGTTGGAAGCCTGTTAAAACAGCACTTAGCAAATATGAATGTCGTCATGGACTTGGCTATTCAAAAATAACTGGCACCTTGCATCAACTTGAGGCAGAAGTCCTCTATTTTGTTCCTCTTCAATTCGATGGTGAAGTTATCCGGGTAAGGCTTCAGAATAAAAGTTCAGAAAATAAGCACATCAAGCTCCACTCTTTTGCAGAATGGGCCTTATGGGATGCACTTGACGATATGACCAACTTCCAGCGTAACCTCAGCACAGGCGAAGTTGAGATTGAAGGCTCCTGCATTTATCACAAAACAGAATACCGCGAACGCCGCAATCACTATGCTTTTTACTCCGTTAACAGTGAAATAAACGGCTTTGATACAGACAGGGAAACCTTTTTGGGCGCATACAATGGCTTTGACAACCCCGAAATGGTTCGAAACGGTAGCTGTGGTCATTCTGTGGCACACGGATGGTCACCGGTTGCGTCGCATTTTATTGAAATGGAACTAGAACCCGGCGAAACAAAAGAGTATGTTTTTGTTCTTGGCTATGTTGAAAACAATAACGATGAAAAGTTTTCTGCTCCCAACGTAATCAACAAAACAAAAGCCCGTCAGATGATTTCGCAGTTTGAAACTTCTGAACAGGTTGAAACTGCATTGAAACAACTTCGTGATTCATGGACAACGCTGCTGGGCACATTCAATGTAAAATCAGGAGATGAAAAGCTTGACAGGATGGTAAACATCTGGAATCAGTATCAATCCATGATTACATACTACTTCTCAAGGAGCACATCATATTTTGAATCAGGAATAGGCAGGGGAATGGGATTCCGCGATTCCAACCAGGATATCATTGGCATGGTTCACCTGGCTCCCGAACTGGCGCGTCAACGCATCATTGATTTAGCCAGCACACAGCTTGAAGACGGAAGTGCCTATCATCAATATCAGCCCCTGACTAAAAAAGGAAACCACGAAGTTGGCGGCAACTTTAATGACGACCCGCTTTGGCTAATTCTTTCTGTATCTGCATATCTGAAAGAAACCGGCGACTGGTCATTACTCGACTACCACGCCCCTTTTAACAACAATGGCAACGAAAGTTCAATTTTTGAACACATCAAAAGGTCGTTTTATCATGTTGTTAATAACCTTGGACCGCACAACCTCCCGTTAATTGGCAGGGCCGACTGGAACGATTGCCTCAATCTGAATTGTTTTTCAGAAACTCCGGGCGAATCATTTCAAACAACCAACAATAAAATTGGCAAAACCGCTGAGTCGGTTATGATAGCCGGAATGTTTGTTCTTTATGGCAAAGAGTATGTTCGGATATGCCAGCTGACCGGACGAAGCGCTGAAGCCACAGAAGCTCAGCATCACATCAACAACATGAAATCCGCCATAGACGCATACGGCTGGGATGGAGAATGGTTTTTAAGAGCTTACGATTATTATGGCAACAAAGTCGGAAGTAAAGAAAATGATGAAGGGCAGATTTTTATCGAATCTCAGGGATTTTGTATTATGGCAGGTATAGGCATTGAAGATGGACGTGCAAAACAAGCCTTAAAAAGTGTTGAAGACAGATTAGCTACACCCTATGGCATTGTTTTATTAAACCCGGCCTATACAAAGTACCATCTGAACCTTGGCGAAATCACAACTTACCCTCCCGGATATAAAGAAAACGCCGGTATCTTCTGCCACAATAACCCCTGGATAATTATTGCCGAAACCCTGGTTGGCAATGGAGATAAAGCATTTGACTACTATAAACGAATTACGCCAGCTTACCTTGAAGACATCAGTGAATTGCACAAGACCGAGCCATATGTATACTCCCAGATGATTGCCGGTAAGGATTCAGCAAAACCAGGGGAAGCTAAAAACTCATGGCTGACCGGAACTGCAGCATGGAATCTTTACACTGTAAGCCAATATATTCTCGGCATACAACCAGACTACGACGGACTATCAGTGAATCCGTGTATTCCAGACGAGTGGGAGAATTTTGAAATTACACGTAAGTTCAGAGGTGCGATTTACAAAATTACCGTGGTAAACAACAAAAAAAGTGAAACAGGAATCAGCAAGGTAACTGTTGACGGCGAAAGTTATTCTTCTAACCTGCTGCCTGTTTTTGAGCCGGGAACAACCCATACCATAGTTTATGAAATTGGTAAATCATAAACACCTTTCATTTTAGATTGCTTAAAATCTAAGGTTCAGTGAGCGCCAGAAATCATTAAACTAACTTTCAAACCCTTTTCAATGAATAAGACTTATTCAGCAAATAGTGAGCGTTACCATAAAATGAAATACACCCGCTGCGGGAAAAGCGGAATATTGCTTCCAGCCATATCACTTGGCCTGTGGCATAATTTCGGTTTTGCCGACAATTACAACAACGCGCGTGAAATAATTCGCAGCGCTTTCGACCAGGGAGTTACTCATTTTGATTTGGCCAATAATTATGGACCTCCTGCCGGTTCAGCTGAAGAGGTGTTCGGCTCCATCCTGAAAAAAGACTTTGCGAATTACAGGGATGAAATGCTTATCACAACTAAAGCCGGCTATGACATGTGGGATGGGCCTTATGGAGAATGGGGCTCACGCAAGTATCTGGTTGCAAGTTTAAATCAAAGCCTGAAACGCCTGGGACTTGACTATGTTGACATTTTTTATTCTCATAGGTTCGACCCTGACACACCGCTTGAAGAAACCATGATGGCACTTGATTTTATTGTTAAAAGCGGTAAAGCATTGTATGCCGGAATCTCAAATTACACGGCTGAACAAACAACAGAAGCCCTGCAAATATTAAAAAAACTCGGTACGCCATGTCTTATTCATCAGGCAAGGTATTCAATGATTGACAGGACCGTTGAAAACGGCTTGCTTGACGTACTTGACAAAAATGGCGTTGGATTCGTAGCCTACTCTCCGCTGGCCCAGGGTGTGCTAACAGACAGGTATCTGAAAGGAATTCCTTCGGATTCACGTGCATCAAAAGCTCACTTTCTCAAGCCAGAATACTTGACTCCCGAACTTATTGCCAATGTTGGCAAACTCAACAACATTGCCCAGCAAAGAGGCCAAAGTCTTGCTCAAATGGCAACAGCATGGCTGCTGAAAGACCACCGGGTAACCTCGGTAATTGTAGGGGTCAGCTCGGTAAGGCAATTAAACGACAACTTGGAAACGCTAAAAAATGTTTCGTTTTCGCCAGAAGAAGAAGCTAAAATTAACACCATACTTGCCCGTTTTTAATTGAGCCTGAACTGTTCATTAAAAAATAAAACAACTGCTGATATGAAAAAAACAATTTGGATTTGCACATTAATAGCCAGCCTGATATGCTTAAAAAGTGAAGCATTCGGACAAAAAGTTACAGCCTGGGAACAATGCGCCAGGATGGGAAGAGGTGTAAATATAATCGGTTACGACACCGCGCTCTGGAAAGATCACACAAAGGGCAGGTTTAAAGAATCCTATTTTAAAAAGATTAAAGATGCAGGTTTTTCAACTATCAGAATTAACCTTTTTGCATTTTCAGGCATGGATAGCAACTACATCCTTAACCCAAAATGGCTTGAAACACTTGACTGGGCCGTACAAAAAGGTCTGGAAGCACAACTCATGGTAATTCTCGACATGCATGAATACAATGCCATGGCTGACGACCCCATTGCCAAGAAGGAAATGTTTATGTCGGTATGGAGGCAACTGGCTCCCAGATATAAAAATCAGCCTGAAAATGTTATATTTGAAATTTTAAACGAACCTAATCAGAAACTTACTGTTGATTTATGGAACGAATACCTGGCCGATGCCATTAAGTTGATTAGGCAAACAAATCCTGACAGGACTTTAATTATAGGCCCTGGCAACTGGAATGGCATCGAAAGTTTGCCAACGCTAAAGCTACCTGCCGATGACAGAAACATTATTGCTACTGTTCATTTTTACCAACCTATGCCTTTTACACACCAGGGGGCTTATTGGACCAATGAATTCAAAAACCTCAGCGGTATAAAATGGACTGGCTCAGCAGAGGAAAAAGCTGATGTAGAAACCAAATTTAAACAGGTGTATGATTGGTCAAAAGCAAACGACAGACCCATATTTTTGGGTGAATTCGGCGCTTATGATAAAGGCGACATGGAATCACGGGCACGGTACACTTCACATGTGGCACGGACCGCCGAAAAGTTTGGATTCAGTTGGGCATACTGGCAATTCGACAGCGACTTTATCGTTTATGACATAGCCAGAGAAGCATGGGTTGAACCCATTTTAAATGCTTTAATGAACGTTGAAACAAAATAGTAAGCTCACAACAGGCATTCGTTTCAGTAAATGCATTGTTGTCCGATTATTCGAAAATATTCACGTAAAAAGATGAAACCTATGACCAAAAACACACAGAAGATATTGGTTCAGTATTTTTTATCTGCTATTGTACTTCTAATTGCAGGCAGCTGTAACCAGGTATCAGATAACAAGTCCGACAGAGCTATGGATCAGAAAATAAGCGAATTAATTTCCAAAATGACTTTGGAAGAAAAAGTCGGGCAGTTAAATCAGCTATCAAATCCTTACCAGCAAACCGGCACCGGAGAAGCGTCTGAGCACAACGAAAGCTTTGACGAAATGGTTGCCAATGGAGAAGTGGGGAGCTTTTTAAATGTCCTGGGGGTTGATGAGACAATGCGATTGCAAAAAATTGCTGTAGAAAAATCGCGACTGGGCATTCCGCTCATATTTGGATATGATGTTATACATGGTTACAAAACATTGTTTCCTGTACCGCTTGCTGAAGCTGCCAGTTTCGACCGTTCAATGATGGAAAAAAGTGCCCGAATTGCTGCTATTGAATCAGCAGCTAACGGCCTGCACTGGACATTTGCCCCAATGGTTGACATTTCGCGCGACCCAAGGTGGGGGCGCATCATGGAAGGGGCCGGCGAAGACGTTTATCTGGGCGAACAGGCAGCCATTGCCCGTGTTCACGGATTTCAGGGAAAAAATCTTTCTGATGCCAATACCATTGCAGCCTGCGCCAAACATTTTGCTGCATATGGAGCTGCCATCGGAGGCCGTGATTACAATGCTGTTGATATGTCGGAACGCCAATTGCGTGAAGTATATCTGCCACCTTACAAAGCAGCTGTTGATGCAGGTGTGGCAACCTTCATGTCATCATTTAACACACTGAACGGCATTCCGGCTTCAGGCAGCCGCTGGTTACAAACCGAAATCCTTCGACACGAATGGGGCTTTGATGGCTTTGTCGTTTCCGATTGGAATTCGCTGGGCGAAATGATGTTCCATGGCAATGTTGCTTCTGAATACGAGGTGGGATATCGGGGAGTTGATGCAGGGGTTGATATGGATATGGAAGGCCGTATTTACATCAATCAGGTAAAACAACTGCTTGATGATAAAAAAATCAGCATTACCCAGATTGACGAGATGGTAACCCGTGTTCTGCGGATTAAATTCAGACTCGGGCTGTTTGACAATCCTTTCCAGTATTGTGATAAACAAAAGGAGAAAGAATTAACCATGCACCCCGATCATCTGGCCGCTTCACGCGAAGTTGCTGAAAAGTCAATCGTTTTACTTAAAAACGAAAACAAAACACTCCCCATAACCAGCAACGTAAAGCGAATAGCTGTCATCGGGCCGCTTGCCAATGACAAGGATGCCCCTTTGGGCAACTGGCGTGGCAATGCTACCCCTAACACCGCTGTTTCGTTACTTGAAGGGATGAAAGCAACAGCGGGCAGCAACTATGAAATCATGTATGCTGAAGGTTGTAAACTTACAACCAATGAAGAGCTGAATTTCTTTACCCAGTTAGCAGTAAACACCACAGACCGCAGCGGGTTTGCCGAAGCAATTGCTACAGCTAAAAAAGCTGATGTTGTTGTTATGGCTTTAGGAGAAACAGCATATATGTCGGGAGAATGCCGAAGCTATGCTGATATCTCACTGAAAGGCTTGCAACTTGAGCTGCTACGCGAAATCAGAAAAACCGGCAAACCAATCATACTCACCCTTTTCACCGGGCGCCCCCTTGTTCTTACCGATGTGGTTGAACATACTGACGCCATTCTCAATTGCTGGCTGCTGGGCACTGAATCAGGCAATGCTATTGCCAATGTATTGTTTGGTAAATACAATCCATCAGGAAAGCTGCCTGCATCCTTCCCTTATCATGTTGGTCAGATACCAGTATATTACGAGCAAATGAATACCGGAAGACCTTACAATCCCAATCCGGAAGGATTTAGTTCCAAATACCGCGATATCCCCAATGCGCCTCTTTTTGCTTTTGGTTACGGATTAAGCTATACAACATTTGAATATAGCAACCTCAAACTGAGCGCTACAAAAATCAACTTGAATGAGAAGCTTACAGTAAAAGCCACTATCACCAATACAGGCGAATACAACGGCGAAGAAGTGGCTCAGCTTTATATCCGCGATGTGGTGGGTAATGGAGTTTCACGTCCTCTTCTGCAACTCAAGGGATTCGAAAAAATCATGATTGAGAAAGGTAGTAGCAAAGAAGTTACCTTTGATATTTCGCCCTCAGATCTCGCTTTCTTCAGAATGGATAATAAGTTTGCTCCTGAAGCCGGAAAATTCGAAGTATTCGTTGGAACTTCTTCTGACAATCTGAAGCTTAAAGGCGAATTTGACCTTGTTGAATAAACAAAGTCTGTTGTCCAATCGCAAATGAGAAACCAAATAATGTCCGGGCTAACTAAAGTGTATATAATGAAATAGCAAAGCCAGACAAAGCATCGGGGCTTGGATGGATAAACCATTTAAGCCCCGTAATTTTTCTAAAGAGTAGTGCTCACACCTCTTTTCATCATATGAAATCAGAATTTCATCAATATTCCATTCTGAAAAACACCAACTTTGTTGTACCGATCAATGTCAATATAAGGCTCTATGTTTAAAACACTTTCGTTTATTCTCTGTCTGCTTGTACCGGCATTTATAAGCGCTTCAAACCCACATGAGCACAAAATGGTGGCTCGTGGCGCCAAATTGGTAAAACTTGCCGGCGGGTTTGGATTTACTGAAGGGCCCATAGCTGACAAAACAGGCAATGTTTATTTTACTGATCAGCCAAACAATCAAATTCTCATTTGGACGATCAATCATGAATTGCTCACTTTTACGCAGAACTCAGGCAGGGCAAACGGGCTTTATTTTGACAAGCAGGGAAATCTTCTTTCGTGCTCCGACATGGAAAATGAATTATGGAGCTTTTCACCAGACAAAGTACATAAGGTATTAATTTCATCATTCAATGAGAAAAGGCTGAACGGACCCAACGATTTATGGATTCATCCTGATGGCAGCATTTACTTTACCGACCCTTTATATGTCCGCCCATATTGGACACGAAATTCAGAATCGGAACAGAATGGCGAATACGTTTACTATCTGTCGCCTGATTACAAGAATCTAAAACCTGTTTGCACGGATCTTGTAAAACCCAATGGCATTATTGGCACACCTGACGGAAAAAAGCTTTACGTGGCCGACATTGGAGCCAACAAAACTTACGTGTACAATATTTTGCCCGATGGCTCACTGCACAACAAAAGAGTTTTTGCGCCTATTGGTTCAGATGGAATGACCATTGACTGTAAGGGCAATATCTATGTAACCGGTGACGGCGTTACCATCTTTAACTCAAAAGGGAAAAAAATTGATCATATTGAAGTAGAAGCCAACTGGACAGCCAATGTTTGTTTTGGAGGCAAGGACATGAAAACCCTTTTCATTACTGCTTCTGAAAACCTCTATTCCATTGAAATGAAAGTAAAAGGGGTAAAATAAAACCATTATTGTGAAAAAGAGTCAGCACTGAGCTTCCCTAAAAAATTAGCGTCTACTTTTGCAAGCCAAATCAATATCCATGAAACACCTTTGCACCACTCTCAAAAAAAGCTTTCAGGGTAAAAATCTGAAACTGTTTACCCTGTCAAACGATAATAACGTTGAAGTAAAAATCACCAATTACGGAGCAACCATCACATCCATACGTACCCCGGATAACGAAGGGAATTTTGATGAAATTGCACTTGGCTTTGACAATCCGGAAGAATATCTTACTGATTTTTATATCAACAACTGCCCTTACTTTGGTGCCATTGCCGGCAGATATGCGAATCGTATAGCCAAAGGTCAACTGAATATAGAAGGAAAAACCTATCAGCTTGCCACCAATAACCTGGGCAATGCACTGCACGGTGGAATAAAAGGATTTGACAAACAGTTCTGGGACGGAAATCTGATTGCGGGAGAGAACTATGTTGGAGTTGAGCTCACCTATCTTAGCCCGCACCTTGAAGAAGGTTATCCGGGAAACTTATTTGTTAAAGTAATTTATATCCTTAACAATAAGAATGAGCTTGAAATACAATTCAATGCCACTACCGACGAAGCAACGGCTTTAAACCTGACTAACCACACTTATTTTAATCTTAGTGGTTGCCAAAGCCCGGTTACAGATCATTATCTTATCATAAACAGTAATCGCATGATAGAGGTTGACAACCTTATACCAACAGGGCAAATCATTGATATTTCGGGAACAGATTACGACTTTAGTCAGGAAAAACTTATTGGACTTGATATTGACAAACTTCCCATTGGGTATGATATCGGCTATGCAATTGATGCAGAACCAAATAAAGTTAAGTCTGCAGCTTATTTAAAAGACAAAAACAGTGGACGCACGCTTGAAATCTTAACCAGCGAACCCTCCATCCAACTGTATACCGGTTACTTTATTCCTGATGTTAAAGGACATAAAGGCAACAAATATGGCAAATATATGGGAGTGGCTCTTGAAACACAGCATTACCCCGATTCTCCTAACCACCCAAATTTCCCGGATACACAACTTCAACCAGGAGATACTTTCAGCAGCAAAACCATATTCCGATTCGGAACTTTGACAAAACAACAATAAAAACCGGATTGACTACTTTCAGATAACCGGCAGATTATTGTCTCAAGCTTAAAGCAAATCAGCATTTCAACATTTGATTCGGGTAAGTTATCTGACTTATGAAAATGGCATTGTGCATGAATTACACTGCCTGAAGCGGATGGATGATTATTTCGTAAGTTTGCATTATTATTCCCTTCACTGATGACTGCTGATTTTCTGAAAAAATATCGATTGTGGATTTTATTGCTGGTATCAGCAATAAGCCGCTTGTTCATTGCGGCCTTTACCGAACTGGGAAACGATGAGGTATATTATATCAATTACGCGCTATTTCCTGATTTAAGCCATTTTGACCACCCCCCAATGGTTGGCTGGTTCATCCAACTATTCAGCCTGAACCTGCTGTTCGAAAATGAGTTTTTTATACGACTTGGCGCTGTGGTTGCCGGCACGCTCAACACCTGGGCAATATACCTTATCGGAAAAAAAATAAAAGACGCACAAACAGGATGGTACGCTGCATTGCTCTACACTTCTTCATTCTATTGCTTTGTCATCGCCGGTATTTTTATCATGCCTGATGCGCCGCAATCTCTTTTCTGGTTGTTTTCTGTTTACTTTCTGCTGACAATTGCAAAAGAAGGTCCATTAAGCAGCAAAGCCCACAAAGCAATGCTTGGATTTGGCATTTCAGCCGGCCTGGCAATGCTATCAAAGTATACCTCAGTTTTCCTGTTTACAGGTGCAGGAATTTATATCATTATTTTCCAGCAAAGATGGCTGCGCCAATGGCAGCTTTATGCAACTATTCTCATTTCCCTGTTGTTATTCCTGCCTGTTATCATCTGGAACCTGCATTACAACTTCATCAGCTTTACATTTCACAGCGACAGGGTTGAAGTAATAAAAACAATACTCCGCCCCGACCTCTTTGCCATAGAGTTAGGAGGCCAGATTTTTTATAACAATCCAATTAATTTTGCACTTACTCTTTTAGGACTGACCGCATTTTTTAGAGGCAAGTTAACAGAACAGAAAGCTGAAATGAGGATGCTGATATCCATATCATTGCCTGTAATACTTCTGTTTCTCGGATTCTCATTATTCCGGCGCACTTTACCCCACTGGACCGGTCCGGCTTATATGACACTTATACCACTGGCAGCTCTCTATATCAGGACTTTAACCCACGAAGGATTAACCGGGAAATTATTTGCAAAACCAACCAAATATGCATTGATATTTCTTACAATTGTAATATCAGTGGCGCTGTTACAGATTCACGAAGGATGGTTTCTGAACAAAGGTATAAACGTCACAACAGGAAAAAGGCTCGGGATGAAAGACATAACCCTGGATATGTATGGCTGGAAACAGTTAAACAAAGGTTTTGAGTCTGTTTATAAACAGGATACAGCTACAGGTCATATGCGCAAAGATGCCATAATCCTTTCGCAACGCTGGTTTCCTGCGGCCAATCTTGACTATTATGTTGCCAGACCGCTTCATATGAAGTTACTGACCCTGGCTGAAGTTGAACGTACACATAAGTACGCCTGGATTACACAATATCGCGGAGGGTTTTATCAAGGCATGGATGCTTATTATTTCTCCTCCAGTTATGATTTCTCAGACCCAAATTCAATATATAAAGACTACTTTATCCGCATTGAACAACCCGATACGATTCCTGTATATAAAAACAACCGGCTGGTTATGTATCATTATGTGTGGCGGCTGCGGGGACTGCTGACCATACCACCCGACAAACTTACCGGTAAAAATATTGTTTCAGGTCAGTAGCCTGCTACAATTATAAGTTAAAAAGAGCCCGCATCAGTTATATGATGCGGGCTCTTTTATCTTAAAAAATTCATTCTAAAGTTAGATCATTTTCGAAGGATCAACCCATTCATCAAACTGCTCGCTGGTAAGCAAGCCGAGCTCTATGGCAGCTTCGCGCAATGTTGAGCCTTCGGCATGTGCCTTTTTAGCGATTTTTGCTGCATTTTCGTAACCAATATGCGTGTTAAGTGCTGTTACCAGCATGAGTGAATTTTCGAGATTTCGTTTAATAAACGGTTCATTAGCCTCGATACCCACCGCACAGTTATCGTTAAAAGAAACACATGCATCGCCCAAAAGACGAGCTGCCATAAGCAGATTGTAAATAATCACCGGTTTGAAAACATTCAGTTGAAAATGTCCTTGCATTGCTCCAACATTAATAGCTGCATCACAACCGATAACCTGGGCACAAACCATGGTAAGTGCTTCATTCTGTGTTGGATTTACTTTGCCAGGCATAATAGACGAGCCGGGCTCATTGGCCGGAAGGATAAGCTCGCCGATTCCACAACGCGGTCCAGAAGCAAGCAGCCTGGTATCGTTACCAATTTTCATCAGACTTACAGCCAATGTTTTAAGCGCGCCAGAGGTTTCTACCATGGCGTCATGTGCAGCAAGAGATTCAAACTTATTGTCAGCACTTACAAATGGATATCCTGAAAGTTCGGCAATTTTAAAAGCAACCAGGTTGGAATATCCTTTAGGCGTATTAATGCCGGTACCAACAGCTGTTCCTCCAAGAGCCAGTTCGGCCAAATGAGGCAAAGTATTACGCAAAGCTTTAATTCCATGTTCAAGTTGAGAGGCATAACCCGAAAATTCCTGTCCAAGAGTGAGTGGCGTGGCATCCATCAAATGCGTACGACCAATCTTCACAATGCTTTTAAACGCTTCAGCTTTGGCAGCCAGTGTTTTACGAAGTTTCTCCACTCCCGGGATGGTTACATCAACAACCATCTTATAAGCTGCAATCGACATGGCAGTTGGGAAAGTATCATTTGATGATTGGGATTTGTTGACATCATCATTCGGATGCACCGGGCTTTTTCCTTCGCCCAGTACTCCCCCGGCAAGCACATGTGCCCGGTTAGAGATCACCTCATTTACATTCATATTAGACTGGGTTCCTGAGCCGGTTTGCCAAACGACCAATGGAAATTGATCATCCAGTTTACCTTCAAGAATTTCATCACATACTTTGCCGATAAGCTCAGCCTTCTCCATTGAAAGCACCCCTAAATCGCGATTAGTAAAAGCAGCTGCCTTTTTCAGTATCGCAAAAGCTTTTATAATTTCCTTAGGCATGGTGCCATCACCAATTTTAAAATTCGTCAGCGAGCGTTGCGTTTGAGCTCCCCAGTATTTGTCAGCGGGAACCTCAATGTTTCCCATTGTGTCATGTTCAATTCTGGTTTTCATTTTATGTATGATTAAATTCAACTTAGGTCTTTTGTAAAAAAATTAAAGTATTGTTTCAACATTTGTGGCAGGATCTGCTATAACAGCCTGCTGATTGTGCACAACTATCGGCCTTTTAATCAACCGTGGATTTTCTGAAAGAACGTTTAACCATTCCTCATCAGTCAGTTCTTTCCCTTTCAGATGTTCCTTAAAATAATCTTCCTGGATACGTACCAAATCATATGGCTTTAATCCAAGTAATGCTACCAAATCCTTAAGTTCAGAAACCGATATTCCTTCGCGGATATATTCCTTAACTATGGGTTCATTGCACCGGGTTTTTACATATTCAAGTCCGGCTCTTGATTTCCTGCATTTGGGGTTATGGTAAACTATAGTCATCACATTTTGTTTTGAAAAAGTCTGTGTATGAAGATATTGGCAACAACAGCCAAATCAACTTTTGAATTTCAAACAAGATAGCAAAGATAAAACAAAGACAGGACTTAATTAAGCCCTGTCTTTGTTAATTTAAGCCGAGCAGTTGCCAGCTCTACTTATTCATACCCAAAGTTGCACATTATTAAGCAATCTCAGGTATTGCCCACTCAATCAACCAAGTATTTTCAATAACCAAAAATACGAAAGTGATTATTTATTTGACCACAATAAGTTTTCCTGAAGCAGTGTATCCCATTCCTGCAACTCTTAGCATATAAACGCCTTGCTGAAGATTATTAAACCTTACCACATCAGAGCTGCCTGGCATCAGATAAACTTCAGTATTCATAATTACCTGACCTACCTGATTGAAAACTGTAACCATATAATTCCCTGAAACAGCTGAATTTAAGGAGATAAAACCATTTCCGGCAGAAGGATTCGGGTAAACATTGAATGCACATTTTGAAACTTCCGGATTTGTCAGACCAACTGTACCTGCATTCACTATAACACTCCATACCTGAACGTCGGTTCCATTTTCAGCAGTTACAGTATAATTTACCGGTCCAGCTGAGAAATCTACAGCCTCTCCTGAAGCAGGAACTACGCTAGCGCCTTCGGAAACCAAAACCACAGGTGTGAGAGCAGTAAGAGAAGCTCCAAAAGGAATATGCGCAGTTACAGTATGATTCACAGCGTCTATGACAGCTGCTTCGGTTTGATTTATCAGTTCAAAAGCAACAATATCAGTTTCGCTGTTAGGTAAAATTTCGGCAGTTACAGTCACTACCCAAACCTGAATGTCACCATTTTCGGCAGTTACGGTATAATTTACCGGCCCGTTCGAAAAATCAACCGTTGCTCCAGAAGCAGGATTAATGGTTGCACCGTCCGATACGGTAATTACAGGGGCTAATGCTGAAAGGTTTGTTCCACTGGTTACTTCACAGGTAACAGTGTGGTTTTGGGCGTTAATGACCGCGGCACCGGTTTGATTAGTCAATACGAAGGTAAGAATATCGTTTTCGTTATTTAAAATCACCTGTTCGGTTACAGTCACTACCCAAACCTGAATGTCACCATTTTCGGCAGTTACGGTATAATTTACCGGCCCGTTCGAAAAATCAACCGTTGCTCCAGAAGCAGGATTAATGGTTGCACCGTCCGATACGGTAATTACAGGGGCTAATGCTGAAAGGTTTGTTCCACTGGTTACTTCACAGGTAACAGTGTGGTTTTGGGCGTTAATGACCGCGGCACCGGTTTGATTAGTCAATACGAAGGTAAGAATATCATTTTCGTTATTTAAAATCACCTGTTCGGTTACAGTCACCACCCAAACCTGAATGTCACCATTTTCGGCAGTTACGGTATAATTTACCGGCCCGTTCGAAAAATCAACCGTTGCTCCAGAAGCAGGATTAATGGTTGCACCGTTTGATACGGTAATTACAGGAGCTAATGCTGAAAGGTTTGTTCCACTGGTTACTTCACAGGTAACAGTGTGGTTTTGGGCGTTAATGACCGCGGCACCGGTTTGATTAGTCAATACGAAGGTAAGAATGTTGTTTTCGTTATTAAGACCGGTTGGTTCAGTAACCACAAGAATCTGGTTAATGGAAGGATTCTCAATAACCTGATGAATACCTGAAGGCCAATTGATGGTAATGCTGTCAATAGATGCCTGCGCACCAATACCAAACATTTGAGCAAGACTGCTTCCGCAATATTGGCCAGAAGTAGAAGAGACTTCGCGTGTTTGAGCAACTCCGTTTGCATAACATTTAACTCTTGCCCCAATGGCCGAGCGATTAGAAACAACACCAACCAAACGAACTGTGAGCCAATTATTTGATCCACCATTGTTCTGATAAAGACCGTGAATCAATGTAGTTGAATAAGATGGTGTAAAAATATCGGGATATCCGTTATGATCATAGTCGGCAATTGAAGAACAGTAATCTCTAAGAGGAGTGGTGGTAGCTTCATCAGCAGGCTGATTTGTAAAAGTTTCATCACCATTATTCAGATAGAGATAATTTAAGCGCCTGGTACTGCTGCCGTTATTGGATACGGTGAGGTCAAGGAAACCGTCATTATTCATATCCAGCCATGCTGAACCAAACGATGCACCTCCATCAATAGAAGGGGCGGCATTTACAAGGGTAAAGTTTCCCGCTCCATTATTCTTGTACAGAAAATTGTGCTTAACATCGGCAAAATCATTAACAGAGACAAACAAATCCAGCCAGCCATCATTGTTAAAATCACCCCATGAAGCGCCTTGAGTTAGCGCCAAATCATTTACAATAAGAGCTGTAGTATTTTTAGTAAAAGTACCATCACCGTTATTATGGTACAGGCAGTCGTTTTGTCCGGGAAGTTCTGAGTAGAAGTAATTCACTACAAACAAATCCTGGAATCCGTCGTTGTCGTAATCGGCCCAGCTGGCTGAATAAGTATTAAAATTATCGGTAACAATTTCACCTTCAGTAATTTTTGCAAACGTTCCATCTCCATTATTATGATATAGACAATTGGCTTCTGTGAAGTTGGAAACATAAAGATCGAGGAATCCATCATTGTCGTAATCGGCCCAGGCTGCGCCGAGCGACCATCCCTGGTCAGTAACTATGGCGCCATCAGTAATTCTGGTAAATACCCCATTCCCATCGTTTCTGAAAAGGAAATTTTGCGAGGCCTCCGGTCCGTTATTGCCGGTATTGCAAATATATAAATCAATATTGCCATCATTGTTATAATCGCCCCATGAACAGGCAATAGAAGGCCCGTCATTGTTATAGATAGCATTGTCAGTATCTTCGGTAAAAGTACCATCTCCATTGTTTGTAAACAGTGAGGTATGATAAGTGTCACTGTCAACAATAATTACATCATCAAACCCATCACCATTGTAGTCAGCCCATGAAGCACAATAAGGTTTTTTAGGAGTTTCCACAAGTGTACCGCTCAATACTTTTGTAAAATATTGTGCAGCAACTGGTTGCGCCAGATATAATACAAAGCCAATTAAAATCAAGCTTGTTCGCAGTATTAAGCTGCTTCGTCGCAAATTCAATGTGTAGTTTGTCTTCATAATGGTTATAGTTATGTTATTTTGAGATTCGGGAAACAGACCCTTACCAGTAAATTAAATCTTCTGCCACAAAATTACCTCACAACAAATCAGGCTGTAAGCGTATTTTTACCTGATTTAACAAAAGTTCACTTTTTAATTATCACCAAAGTTTGAGCTCGGTTGGAAAATAAACTCTTCCCTGCATTACCGTTTGGTAAGCATCTTTTAGCTGCAGAAGTGTTGGTGGTTTAAGAATAAAACCTTTTGCTCCGGCATTCATGGCGTCTCTGTAATACTTTTCCTCACCAAACATGGTAAGGAAAATAATCCTGAGCTGAGGATTTTGCTTTAAAGCCAGAACAGCAGCATCCATTCCACTGATACCCGGCAACCTGATATCCATAAATATAACATCAGGCAATATTTCATCGATTGTATTGAGAAATTGCTCTCCATCAACCAACTCAACTACTTCCTTCACTTCCGGAATTTCCTGAATCATCAGATTCAACCCCTTTCGAAATGCAGTGTGATCGTCAACTATTAATACTTTCGACATAGTAAAATCAATTGTCGACAAATATAGAATGGCACACAGAGGTTAAACAGCGTATAAATACGTGTTGTAAGAACAATAAAATAAAAGCGGGACTATATTTCAACCAAATGATTGCGAATAGAGTAGATGACCAAATCCACTACATTTCTGGTGGCTGTTTTTGCAATTAAATTAGCTCTGTGCCCTTCAACTGTACGGGGGCTTATAAACAGTTTATCAGCAATTTCCTGGGTCGTTAAACCATTTACTATCAATTTAAGCACATCCAGTTCCCGTTCGCTGAGCCTTTCATTCAAATCGTCGAGAAATATCCCCGGTTCTGCGGTAGATTTCCATTGTGCAATGTCAACCATCATTTCCGGCGAGAAATAGGTTTGCCCGTTGCAAACCTGACGTATGGCATTTTCAAGTTCTTCCCTGTTTGTGTTTTTTTGTAAAAATCCACACACTCCGGCTTCAGCCATCAATCTGAGGTATTTATGTTCACCAAACATGGTAAGCGCAATCACTCTCAATTCAGGATATTTCTCCATTGCAATTTTAGTAGCTTCCACCCCGTTCATTACCGGCATTTTAATATCCATCAGCACAACATCGGGCATTATTTGTTCAAGTAATGATAAAAATTCCGCCCCATTGGCGGCTTCACCTATTACTTTAAACTCATTACACTCATTGAGCATGATGCCAAGTCCTTTCAGGAAGATGGCATGATCATCAACCAACATTATTCTGAATATTTTCATAAGCATCAACCCGTTGTTTGGTTATGGTCTTTATCAGTATCTTCAGGCAATGTAACCTTAATAACTGAAACAAAATTATGGCCAGGCTCTGAGAAAAATGCACAAGTTCCGTTTACAGATTTCACCCGGCTGATGATATTTGACAAACCAAGGCCCTGAGAGCGGGATGACAGCATTTTTTGAACATCAAAACCAATCCCGTTGTCAGTATAAATGACTTCAAATTGATCTTCTTTTTTGATTAAGTCAATGCCGATTTTGCTGGCCGATGCGTGTTTCAATGTGTTATTGATAAGCTCGCTGATGACCCTGTACAGCGCGACCTCGGTTTGTTTAGGTAATCTATCGACTGATTTATCAACCTTCAAATCAACCCGTATGGTATTGGTTTTGTTTATTTTTTCAACATACACAGAAAGTGCTTCGATGAGGCCAAAATCATTTAAAAGATTAGGTGTGAGATTATTGGCAATTTCGCGGGTACTTTTAATTGACTCCTGCAAAAGCTCATCCGTCATTTTAATAAACTTACCCTGCTCTAATGGATTTCCCATACGGGCAGCAATAAGTTCGAGATGAATTTTAACAGTGGAAAGTAAAGGCCCCAAGCCATCATGTAAATCTTCCGAAAATCTTGCTCTTTCCCGCTCCTCCGTCTCAATAGTATTCCGTAATATCCGTTGTTCAATCAATTTCCGGTCGGTGATATTTCTGACAACCGCAATCAATCCTCTGGCAATGCCCTCTGTATCATAAATAATGGCCGTTTTTAACTCGCCCGAAAAAGTACTACCATCCTTTCGTTGCATTACAAATTGTGCATCTCTAACATCTTCACCCTTAAAAAGGGATTGAATATGTTCAACCGTACGGGTCCGATCCGATTCAACAATCCAATCGGTGATAGAAGTGCCTGTTATAGCCTCCATTTCGTGAACCCGAAACAACGATTTGCTTTGTTGGCTTGCAAAAACAATAACCCCATCGGTATTTGTTTCGATAACCGCATCAGGTGATGCACTGACGAGTTTTCTGTACATTTCTTCACTTTCACGCAATGCCACTTCAGCCTGCTTGCGCTCAGTTATGTCCTGCAACGTGCCTTGAACAAGAACAGGAACTCCCTCCCTGTTTCTTGACACCTCGCCATGAATGCTGATATATTTTGAAACTTTTCCGTTGTTCATCAGCCTGAAGTCAAAAGCAAAGTCTTCCATCTGATCAAAATCTCTTCTAAAAATTCTTTGCAGGTCAGGTCTGTCATCAGGGTGCGTTGCTCTAAGTATCGATTTCATATTCAATTCCCTGCCCGAAAGTCCAAGAACAATTGGCAGCTCATCTGACCAATCAGGTTTATTTTGCACCAAGTCCCAATCCCAGCTTCCTGAACGCCCAATTCTTTGCGCTTCTTTGAGTTTGAGCTGGTTTGAGAGCAAATCGCGGGTACGGAGTTTGACAAGGGATTCCAGTTCGACACTCAACTTCTTTTTCACCCTGTAGCGAAAGAAAAGAATTACCACTATTATCAGAACCAGAACAGAAATATAAATAAAAGAATTACGGAGACTTCTTTCCTTTGCTATTTGCAGTTTCTGGAGTGCATTTTCCTTTTCCTTGTGTTCTGTTTCATACTTTACCTGCATTTCAGCTATTGACCTTGTATTCTCCGTAGTGAAAATACGATCCTTCAGGGCATCGTATTTCTTAAAAAAATCGTCAAATAATGCATAGTTTCCCACAGCACTATAATACTTTGTCATCGATCTGTAGCTAAAAAGCAAAACATCCTGTGAATCTAACTTTTCAGCAATCTGCAAGGCCTGATTGAAATAGAAAAATGCCATTGGAAAATTATTCATCAGCAAATAAGTTTCGCCCAAAGTATTGGAAATATAGGATATATCCCAGAGTCGCCCCATGTGCATACTAATTTTCAGGGCTTTACTATCACATTCAAGCGATTTTAACAGTTCTCCATTGTCGCGGTAAACCATCGCCAGATTATTTAATGCACTGCTAAGGCCAATAGAATCGTGAAGTTTTTCGTGCAAATCAACTGACTGGTTCAATATTTCAAAAGCTTTATTTTTATCTCCAAGCGTAGCATACAAACTTCCCATATTGATCAGAATAGCCGCTTCCATTTTAATATTTTCAGCTTTTCTGACCAAAACCAATGACCTGTTATAATAATCAAGGGCTTTATTGACATTATTTAATGCATAAAAAACATTAGCTATACTGTTCAGGGTTGTTCCTATTTTGTATGGATCTCCCTTCTTTTCTCTTATTTCAAGTGACTTATATAAGTAATCAAGAGATGTTTCAAATGAATTTGCGTAAAAATAGGCTACACCCAAATTGTGATAAACATCGGCTGTTTCAGCTTCATTTCCAAGGTTTTCGGCTAATTGCAATGATAATTTCCCAAAATATATACTGCTATCTGGCGATATTTTCCAGTAGGACATGGAAAGACTGTTTAAGATTTTGAGTTTCTCCGTTGAATCAGAAATACCGGAATTCAAGCGTTTGTTTAAGCTGTCAATATGTGTTTCGAGCCCATCAGAAGCTTGTCCGATAAATGAACAAAGCCCTAAAAACAGGCATAACAAAACAGAAAGGCCGTAAAATCCAGATTTCCAATATTTAATCATCATCCCTGTAAATTAAAATCCCGGCTAAAAAAGTGTGATCGCAGGCATCATCAGCCAGCGGAGCTAAAGGCAATAAAAGTATAAATTATCGGACTATAAAAACCTCTGCAAAATACTTACATTGACTTTTGGCAAAAAATCCCTGCTGTTTTACACTGACATGCAGTTGCATGACACATCATAGAAAAGTCAAAGAGTGAAACACGGATACCTGATATCATCTATGTTTCACTCTTTAATGAAGTTATCATAAGAAAGAAGATGTTAAATCATCGTTCTATCAATGCTCAGGAAGAAATTCACTTTATTAAATAGCATCTCTCCCAAATTCCATCAGGTAAGCTTTAATAAAATCGTTGAGATCTCCGTCAAGCACACCTGATGTATCACTGGTTTCGTAATCAGTTCTCAAATCTTTAACCAGTTTGTAAGGATGCAAAACGTAACTGCGGATTTGAGATCCCCATTCAATTTTCTTTTTCTTTCCTTCAATTACAGCAATGGCTTCCTTCTTTTTGCGGAGCTCAATTTCATAAAGCTGTGACTTCAGCATTTGAATAGCTTTTTCGCGATTTTGTCCTTGCGAGCGCGTTTCCTGACATTCGATAACAATACCTGACGGTTCATGTTTCAAGCGAACGGCTGTTTCAACTTTATTTACATTTTGGCCACCCGGGCCACTTGAACGGAAAGTATCCCAGGTAATATCAGAAGCATTGATTTGAATGTCAATATTATCATCTACAACTGGATAAACATATACTGAAGCAAAAGAAGTATGACGTTTGTTGGCAGAATCAAAAGGCGACAATCTCACAAGTCGGTGAACACCGTTTTCGCTTTTAAGATAGCCAAATGCATTATCGCCTTCAAACTCAATAGTGACAGATTTTATGCCGGCGACATCACCTTCATGCATATCAAGTTCTTTCACTTTGTATTTGTTACGCTCACCATATCTGACATACATCCGCATGAGCATTTCAGCCCAGTCATTACTTTCAGTACCACCAGCTCCGGCGTTTATCTGCAGAATAGCACTCAGGCGATCTTCCTCATTGCTAAGCATATTACGCAATTCGAGGTCTTCAACCTTAATAAGTGTATCTGCAAACTGCTTATCCAAATCAGCTTCTGTTGCTTCTTCGGCTTCAAAAAAATCAAACATCACCATCAAATCCTCGCAGGAAGCCGAAGCTGCCTGAAAATCATTGGTCCATCTTTTCTTTTCCTGAATTGACTTTAAAAGCACTTCAGCCTTTTTAGGCTCATCCCAGAAGCCAGGCTGATGAGAAACTGATTCCTCTTCCTTTATTTGTTCTAACTTGGAATCAATGTCAAAGGAACCTCCTTAAAGCATCGAGCCTTTTCTGAATATCAGCTAACTGATCTCTTTGCACCATAATTTAAGCTTCCTTCATTTTAACCAATTCATCAATAATCTGCATAACCAACTCAGGCTCATACCCTTTGGCAACAGCAGGTTTGGCCAAACGATGTTTAAAAAGCATCATATTTGATCTGTCGGTAACAGAAATTTTGTGTTCTACCATACTTACAATTACACGACGATACTCCTCTTCATCGATTTCGCTCAACCCGATTTTAATTTTATCATCAGATATCTGACGGGCTTTTAATTCGCCAATAATGCGGGCACGACCCCATTTTTTGTTCCTGAATTTACCACCAGCATACAACTTGGCATATCTTTCTTCATCAATAAAACCTTCTTCCTGAAGATGACTGATGATTTTTTCACTGTTTTCTTCGGAAATCCCGCTTGCCTGGCTGTGAATCCTCACTTCAACAAGGCAACGTTCCTGCATGGCACACCAGCGGCGC
The DNA here is from genome assembly GCA_020636745.1 of Lentimicrobiaceae bacterium. Lineage (NCBI taxonomy): Bacteria > Pseudomonadati > Bacteroidota > Bacteroidia > Bacteroidales > Lentimicrobiaceae > Lentimicrobiaceae bacterium. The sequence goes on from JACJXH010000005.1 coordinate 104,685, forward strand.
AGTTTAGCCAATTGTTTTTGAAATTCTTTCATATCTACCCTATTTAAACATTAAATTTTGATGCAAATATACATTTTCGGATCGAAAATTCAAAATTTTATTCCGGAAAGCTCTGATGCAATTGCGAATACAGTTTTTTTCTATTTTATATTAATCAGATGAATATCGAATATGAGAACAGAATTTGCAGGGACTCCGGCCATAGCCGTTGATCCATAAGCTAAACCGGACGGAATATACAAAGTTCCCTTACCTCCTTTGCCAAATAGCTGAAGACCCTCACGCCATCCCTGGATTACGTTGGCCAACGGAAACGTAGGTGCTGAACCTGAATAAGAAGATTCAAATTCTTCATCATTCAAAAAATACCCTTTGTAATGTACTGTTACTTTCGAGGTAAGATCAGGCTTTTCATCACTTCCGGGCACTGTAATCGTATAGTATAAACCCGAAGCAGTTTTCATGGCCTGAATGTCTTTTTTTTCCAAATATTCTCTGATGAGCTTATCATCCTTCTCTGCGTAATTATCTTCTTTGGCACAAGACGATACGAGCACAAACAACAAAATTAAAAAAGATAAGTTTGTTTTAAGAAATGCCAGTTTGTTCATAGTTCAACATGTTTAATTGATTTCCAATTCTGCTAAAAGCTGACTCACAATTTCAGGCACGCCTTTACCAGCCATTTTTTGAATAAAAGTAAGGTTCCTGATCCCCTGAACATTCAGATTACCCGGATCGATAAGAAAGATGCGACAGTGTGCAGGAGCATAATGCAACAGTCCGGCTGCGGGATATACCAATAACGAAGTTCCGATTACAAGCAAAATATCAGCTTCAGAGGTCATAACGGCAGCATCCTCAATGAGAGGCACTTCCTCGCCGAACCAGACAATGTGCGGTCGCAGCTGTGAGCCATTGTTGCACAGGTCGCCCATTTTCAGTTTGCCATATCCGATATCAAATACCTGGCCTGACAGATCAGAGCTTCTGGCCTTTGTCAGCTCTCCATGCAAATGAAGAACATTGGCAGATCCAGCCCTTTCATGCAGGTCATCCACATTCTGCGTAATAATTTGAACCTGATACTTTTCCTCCAGACGTACCAATGCATAATGTGCCGCATTGGGTTCAACTTCTGCCAGTTGCATCCGTCTTTTGTTATAAAAATCAAGTACGAGCTCAGGATTTTTAAGCCATGCGTCGTAAGTTGCCACGTCTTCAATCCTGTAGTTTTCCCAAAGCCCATCATGGTCACGAAAAGTTTTAATCCCACTTTCAGCGCTAATACCGGCTCCGGAAAGCACCACAACTTTTTTTGACATCATTCAGATTTTGGAGCAAAAATAATAAAATTATATTGCGACCAATATTAGAAAAAAAGAAAGTAAAGACCATGAATAAAATGACTGTGAACTCATTACTTCATAAAAATATAGAGCCGCCAACAATGATTGATGCTGACGGCTCTACAGAGAATAACGAATTTGATTAATCTTCAAACAAATTCATGTCATCCAGAATTTTCATTACACTTTTTACTGATTTGGCTGATTCCTCAAGCATTTTCTTCTCGTCCTTATTCAGATTCAGCTCAATAATCTCTTCAATTCCTTTAGATCCCAATTTCACCGGCACTCCCATATAAACATCATTGAGGCCGTATTCGCCATTAAGTAGTGCGCAAACCGGGAAAATACGTTTCTGGTCATCCACAATAGCTTCAACCATTTGAGCAGCAGCAGCGCCAGGAGCATACCAAGCCGAAGTTCCCATCAGGTTTACGAGTTCTCCACCCCCTTTTTTGGTTCTTTCAACAATTTTATCAATTTCCTCCTTGTTGAGTAAATCGGTTACCGGTATACCAGCAATAGAAGTAAACCGTGGTAATGGAACCATGGTATCGCCATGCCCGCCAAGCAAAAGTGAGTGTATATCTTTGGGAGATACATCCAAAGCTTCAGCCAAAAAGGCTTTGTAACGGCCGGTATCAAGAATACCTGCCATACCAAATACCCGGCTTGAATGTTTACGTGCTGCACGATAGGCGGCATAAGTCATAACATCAAGCGGATTTGACACAACAATGATAATCGCTTCAGGCGAGTACTTTACTACCTTTTCGGTAACTTCTTTGACAATTGTTGCATTGGTTTTAATCAGGTCATCGCGACTCATACCGGGTTTACGTGGCAATCCTGAGGTTATAACCACAATTGAAGAGCCCTTGGTTTTAAGGTAATCATTGGTTACACCAACTACCCTGCTATTGAAATTGTTGATGGAAGATGTTTGCCAGATATCCAGTGCTTTTCCTTCAGCAACTCCTTCTTTTATATCAACTAATACCACTTCCCGGGTCAGATCTTTGTGCGCTATAACGTTGGCACAGGTGGCGCCTACATTTCCAGCGCCGATTACAGTGATTTTCTTCATAATCAAGATTTATTTGTTCAATTAATAAACCGGTTTTCAGCATCAGCTTTCCACTTCGGATATTTAGAAACAAAAGTACGATTTTCGATATAATTTTAGGTCAATTAAAAAAAGAACGCACAAAATATTTTCCTTAACCATCGCGATTCAACTGAATGATTGATAAACAATAACATGCTAATAGCCTTTGCTTTGCGCATCAATCACGGCAAGGGTAACCATATTTACAATTTCGGAAACGCTGGATCCCAACTGTAGCACGTGAATAGATTTATTCATTCCCATCAGAATTGGCCCGATAGCCTCGGCACCACCCATTTCCTGCATCAGCTTGTAAGCAATATTACCTGCCGTAAGATAAGGAAATATAAGGGTATTGGCAGGAGCACCAACCAGTTTCGAAAAAGGAAAATTCTCGCGCAAGAGCTGACTGTTAAGCGCAAAATTGGCCTGCAAATCACCATCAACAATCAAATTGGGGTGTTCAAGATGTAACTTTTCAACAGCATTTCTAACGAGTAAAGGAATATTTCCTTCAACTGAACCAAAATTAGAATATGAAAGCATGGCAATTCGTGGCTCAATATTAAATTGTTTTACCACTCTGGCAGTCTGAAGTGTAATCTCAACCAGGGTATCAACATCGGGATTCATATTAACGGTAGTATCAGCGAAGAAGAAAGGCCCTTTTTTAGTAAGCATAATATACATGCCTGAAACAATATTAGCCCCCTTTTCTTTACCAATAATGCGAAGGGCAGGCCGGATAGTGGCCGGATAGCTGCTGGTCAGACCAGAAATCATGGCATCAGCCACTCCATTTTCCACCAAACTCGGGCCAAAATAATTGCGGTGAGTCATCATGTCGCAAGCTGCAGCCATAGTAAGTCCTCTGCGTTTTCGTTTTTCATAAAACTGAGTCGCATAATGCAGCCGCCGTTCGTTTTCTTCGGGACACTTTGGATCGATAATTTCAACACCATCCAGCTCGAGGTCATGCGTTTTGATAAGATCCGTTATAACATCGCGATTTCCAAGAAGTATTGGAACTGCAATACCATCATCAACAGCAATTTCGGCAGCTTTCAGTATTTTATAGTTTTCAGCTTCGGCAAATACCACCCTTTTCGGATTTTTCTTTGCCCGGGCCTTTATCTGCCTGATTAATGGATTTGACAGTCCCAACCTTTTTATGAGTTCATCAGAATAGGCTTCCCAATTCTCAATTGGTTTTCTGGCAACCCCCGAATCCATGGCGGCCCTAGCAACCGCCGGAGCTATATGCGTAATCAAACGGGGATCGCTGGGCTTCGGAATGATGTATTCTTTTCCGAATTTCAGGTTTGTAACCTGATATGCAACATTAACTTCCTCAGGAACAGGCTGCTTGGCAAGATCGGCAAGAGCATGAGCTGCAGCAAGTTTCATTTCTTCATTAATTGCCGAAGCCCTTACGTCAAGGGCCCCTCTGAAAATATAGGGAAATCCTAAAACATTGTTAACCTGATTGGGAAAATCGGAACGACCAGTACCCATAATAATATCAGGACGCGTTGCAACAGCCAAATCATAAGAAATTTCCGGAACCGGATTGGCCAATGCAAAAACAATGGGATTTTCGTTCATACTAAGCAGCATTTCAGGCGTAACAACGCCGGCCACTGACAAGCCCAAAAACATATCAGCTCCAACCATGGCTTCAGCAAGCGTATTGATATTGCGTTGGGTTATAAACTGCTGTTTGATTGGATTTAAATCTTTTCGGTCTTTATTTAAAACACCTTTTGAATCAGCAACCACCAGGTTTTCGGCCTTAACCCCCAGAGAAAGGTATAATCTGGAGCATGAAACAGCTGCTGCTCCTGCTCCGTTTACAACTACCTTAATATCTTCAATCTTCTTTCCGTTAATAAGCAGCGCATTCAAAAGCCCTGCCGATGTAATGATGGCAGTCCCATGCTGATCGTCATGCATCACCGGGATATCGAGCATGGCTTTAAGCCTTTCTTCAATTTCAAAACATTCAGGGGCTTTGATGTCCTCCAAATTAATTCCTCCGAAAGTAGGAGCAATAGCTTTGACAGTATTGATAACTCCCTCCACAGATTTATCATTGATTTCAATATCAAAAACATCAATATCAGCAAATATTTTAAAGAGCAGCCCTTTGCCTTCCATTACAGGTTTACCAGCTTCAGGGCCAATATCACCCAACCCAAGCACTGCAGTTCCGTTAGATATAACGGCAACAAGATTTCCTTTGGCGGTGTATTTATAAACATCGTCAGGATTATTTTTTATCTCAAGGCAAGGCTCGGCAACACCCGGGCTGTATGCCAAAGACAAATCATATTGAGATTGGTGGGGTTTGGTAGGTATAACTTCAATTTTTCCCGGTCTGCCATCGGCATGATAGGCCAGTGCGTTTTTACGGCTTAAAGGAATCTTCATATAATACAGGTTTTGAGATTTGTTTATTAAAACAAATAATCATGATGAGATCTTACAAATTTAATCAACCCATAGACCAAAGCATAATAAAATGGCTACAAAATCCTTTCAAAATTCAATTTAGAGCTATTCCAGATAATGTCCGGCTCAGAAAGGCAGGCATTACAGCCACACCATAATTTTTATATAAAAACCCAACATTAAAACAATAATTGGCAGGGTTAAACAATTATCCCTATTTTTGTCGGTTAACAGGATATAAACTTCGCTATGTACGCTTTTATTGAAGGAAAAATCAGCGAAATCAGTCCCGCATCCGTAGTCATTGACTGCCATGGGGTGGGTTATGATATATCTATATCTGTAAACACTTTTTCGCAAATAAAGGAGATGACCAGCTGCCGGCTGTTAACTCATTTGGCTGTGCGCGAAGACGCGATGGTGCTTTTTGGCTTTGCAGATGAGAATGAGCGGATACTATTCAGAAACCTGATTTCTGTATCGGGTGTCGGGGCAGGAACTGCACGCCTTATCTTATCGTCTCTTTCGCCTGATGAGTTAACCGAAGCAATTGTCAGCAGCAAGGTAACGGTTTTGCAAAGAGTAAAAGGTATTGGCGGTAAAACAGCCCAGCGAATTATCATTGATCTTAAAGACAAGCTTGCCAAAGATGCCGGTTTAAGAGAAATTTTAGGAAGTCCGCACAATACAAAGAAGGAAGAGGCGTTATCTGCTTTATCAATGTTAGGCTTTAATAAAACGCTGGCTGAGAAGACCATTGATAAAATTTTGAAAGACGAAAGCGCTTCAATCACAGTTGAACAACTGATTAAGAGTGCACTAAAAATATTATAGGCAATAAACAAAGAGTAACCAGGAAAATGGACATCCTGTAATCAACATTTACAGGCAGACTTCAGGCCGGAAGTAAAATTCAGATTCTTTGTTATTCATAGTTTTATCACACATTAAACACTGAAGTTCCTTGGAGCGCATTGTAAAATATTCATTAAGAGTTTTTGTATTGTTATTTGTTGTTTCTATTGCATGGGGCATCCCTGCATCACCTTACAGTCTTAATTACCAAGACCTGAAAGAGAACAACCATACACCACCAGACACCACTTCGCCAGGGGGTGATTTACGATATCCAATTCCGGCTAATGAACCCGGAGAACCTCAGGTGCCAGAAGATAAAAACAAAATTTTCCTGGGTAATCCTTCAAATTTCTCGGAAGATTTTATCTACGACCCCACAACCAATACATATAACTATATTCAAAAAGCGGGCGAATTAAGACTAACTTCTCCTACCCCATACAGCCTCGAAGAGTATAAAAAGCTTGACCTTGACCGCTCTTTGCAAAATTACTGGCGCGACAAAGCTGTTGCATCAGGTGGAGCCAGCCGGACAGGAATCATCCCTCAAATACACATCGGTGGAGAAGTTTTCGACCGCATTTTTGGAGGAAACACCATTGACATCCGCCCTCAGGGAAGCGCAGAAGTGACTTTTGGCATTTTATCAAACCGACGCGACGATCCGGCTCTTGACATAAGACAAAGACGGACAACCAACTTTGACTTCCAGCAACGCATTCAAATGAGTGTAATGGCTAAAATCGGAGATAAAATTGAATTCAATACCAACTACAATACTGAAGCTACTTTTGAATTTGAACAAAAGCTTAAATTAAAATACGAAGGCAAGGAAGATGAAATCATTAAACTTATTGAAGCTGGTGATGTAACTTTTCCGCTTAACAGCACCCTGATTACTGGCAGTCAAAGCCTTTTCGGCCTGAAAACCCAGCTCCAGTTTGGCCGTGCAACCGTTACAGGTGTTTTTTCACAGCAGAAAAGTGAAACCTCAACCATAACCGTGCAGGGAGGAGCCCAAACCAGCAAGTTTAGCCTCAAAGCACTTGACTATGAAGAAAACAAACACTTTTTCCTGTCGCAATACTTTGCTGACAACTACGACAATGCACTAAGCACACTTCCAATCGTTAATTCAAATATTAACATTACCAAAATTGAAGTTTGGCTTACCAATATAGGCCCTGCCGTAACTGACAACAGAAATATTGTTGCCTTTATGGATTTGGCCGAACGCAACCCATACAATCATACTATCTTATCAAACCCCGGACCTGCATACCCCAGTAACAGTTCAAACGATCTGCTGACAAAATTTGACACAACCATTATCCGAAATATCAACCGGGTTACCGATTACCTCACAGGCTCTCCATTTGGATACGTTTCAGGCCTTGATTTCGATAAAGTTGAAAACGCCCGCAAACTTAACAGCAGCGAATACAGTTTCAACTCAAAATTAGGATTTATCTCGCTGAATTCGACGATAAACCCTGATCAGGTTTTGGCTGTTGCTTACCAGTACACTGTAATTGGTGATGACAAAATATACCAGGTGGGTGAATTTTCTGATGAAGGAATTACGCCTCCATCCTGCCTGATGGTAAAATTACTTAAAAGTTCAGCACTGAACACCAAGGTTCCGTTATGGAATCTGATGATGAAAAATGTATATAACATCGGGGCATTTCAACTTAACCGTGAAGATTTTATCCTGAACATTCTTTACTCTGGGAACGAAAATACTGTACCTACAGGCTATTTCACTGAAGGGCCTGAGGGTGTGAAAGGTATTCCGCTTATCCGGGTTTTCAATTTCGACAATCTGGACCCACAATCAAACCCGCCTCATGACGGTATGTTTGACTTTCTTGACAATGCAGCCCGGCAGGGAGGTACAATTCAATCATCAAACGGGCGAGTCTTTTTCACTATCAGAGAGCCATTTGGCAGTTACTTGCGTCAAAAGCTCAATGACCAGCAACTTGCCAACAAATATTGCTACGATTCACTCTACACCCTTACCAAAAGCGGTGCACAGCAATATCCCGACAAAAACCGCTATATTCTTGAAGGTCAATATAAATCATCGTCCGGATCAGAAATCTCTCTCAACGCACTCAATGTTCCACAGGGTTCGGTCAGAGTTACTGCCGGAGGCATTCCTTTGAACGAAAATGTGGATTATACCGTCGATTATACACTAGGACGTGTAAAAATTATTAACGAAGGAATCCTGAATTCGGGCACTCCTGTGAGTATTTCGCTCGAAAACAATGCCAGTTTCAACCTGCAAACCCAAACTTTAATGGGGATGCATGTTGATTACAAAGTGAACAAAGATTTTCTTATTGGCGCGACCCTCCTGAATTTGCATGAACGACCATTGACTCAAAAAACCAACTTTGGACAAGAGCCAATTTCCAATACCATGTGGGGAATGGATTTCAGTTATCAGACTGAATCCATGTTATTGACAAAGCTGATTGACAAGCTGCCATTCTATAGTACCAAAGCCCCCTCACGTATCCAGGTAAATGGAGAATTTGCACATTTTATTCCTGGTCACTCAAAAGCAGTAGGCAAAACCGGAACCTCCTACATTGACGATTTTGAAGGAGCCAAATCTACCATTGACCTGAAAAATGTGGGCACATGGTTTTTAGCCAGCACACCTCAAGGACAAACTTCACGTGATATGTTTCCTGAAGCTGCTCCGGGCTCTGGCCTGAATTATGGATTTAACCGATCAAAACTTGCATGGTATACAATTGATCCACTGTTTTATGACAGAAACAGCAATCTAAGACCCAAAAATATCAGCAAGAATGAGTTGTCACGAAACTCTGTCAGGCTGGTTCGCGAAACGGAAGTATTTCCGAATGCCGACCCACCCAACGGACAACCCATGAACTTATCGGTACTCAATCTGGCTTTCTTCCCCGAAGAAAAAGGACCTTATAACTTTGACGTGCTTCCTACAGGGGTTTCTAAAGGACTTTCAGAAAATGGCACGCTCTTATTCCCCAGAACCCGCTGGGGAGGAATTATGCGCAAAATAGAATCTACTGACTTTGAAGCCTCCAATGTTGAATATATAGAATTCTGGATGATGGATCCATTCTCAGAAAATCCGCAACATTCAGGAGGTGACTTGTATTTCAATCTGGGCGATATTTCAGAGGACATTCTGCGCGACGGACGGAAAAGCTATGAAAACGGGCTGCCTACCTCAGCTGAAGTAAAAAATGTAGACACAACAATCTGGGGACGGGTTCCTACCCTGCAGGCACTTGTAAATTCATTTGACAACGACATTGCTGCAAGACCTTTTCAGGATGTAGGATATGACGGTTTACGTGATGATGACGAACGGACATTTTTCGAAAGCAACTATCTGAGCCTGATCGCCAACCAATATGGTACAGCTTCCGAGGCCTATTTAAACGCTTTTAACGACCCCGCCAATGACAATTACCACTTTTTCCGTGGTGCAGATTATGATGCAGATCCAAAATACAGCAGTGTAACTGAAAGGTACAAAATGTATAATGGAGTAGAAGGCAACTCACCAGCCTCCGAACAATCTGCCGAGCAATTTCAGACACAAGCCACCACACTGCCCAACGTTGAAGATATCAACAAAGACAATACGCTTAATGAGCAGGAACGCTACTTCCAGTACAAGGTAAGGCTAAGCCCCGACCACATGAATGTTGGCGAAAATTACATCACCGACGTGTATGAAGCAGTTGATATTCCTCTTGAAAACGGCACTAAAGGCAATGTAAAATGGTATCAGTTTAAAGTTCCGGTTCAAAGCCCCGACCTGGTTGTGGGAAATATTCAGGACTTTAAAAGCATCAGGTTTATGCGTATGTTCCTGAAGAATTTCGACGAATCCGTTGTCTTGCGTTTTGCAACACTCGAGCTCGTTAGAGGGGAATGGCGTAAATATTACAGCAATCTGCTGCAACCCGGCGAATATATTCCCGATCCCAACCAGAGCGAAACCAGCTTCGACATCTCAACTGTTAGTATTGAAGAGAATGGAAGCAGGGATCCAATACCTTATGTACTTCCTCCTGACATTGACCGCGAAATTAATGTTGGAACCACCAATTACCAACGACTCAACGAACAGGCTATGGTGTTAAAAGTTTGCAACCTGCTCGACGGAGATGCCCGGGGAACCTACAAAACCACTGATTTTGACTTCAGGCAGTACAAAAAAATGAAGATGTACATTCATGCTGAAAAGTCAATAGCTGAAAAAGAACTGAAAAAAGGCGACTTAACCGTCTTCGTAAGAATTGGCTCTGACTTTACAGAGAACTATTATGAATATGAGGTCCCGATTGAATTCACGCCCTGGGGAACAACTGCTGTTAATGACAGGTTAATCTGGCCCGATGCCAATCGTATGGAAATAGAGTTGGCCAAACTTGTTGAAGCCAAGCAAAAACGCAATGACGCGATGGGACAGCCAGGCTCCATGATAACCGTTCTCACTCCTTACGAAGTTTATGATGGTGAAAATAAGATTACGGTGGTGGGTATGCCCAGCCTGAGTGATGTTAAGGCTTTTCTCATTGGTGTCAGAAACCCTAAAAAACAAATGATTACAGACCTGGATGATGGCTATGAAAAATGTGCCGAAATCTGGGTAAATGAGCTGAGATTAACCGATTTTGATGAGAAAAGCGGCTTTGCCGCAACTGCACGTATTGCAGCAAACCTGGCCGATTTAGGTAATGTTGTTGTTTCGGGCAGCTATTCAACTCCTGGATTCGGGAGCATTGAAAAAAAGGTAAATGAACGGCAGCAGGAAGCCAACAGCCAGTTTGATGTGGCTACCAATATTCAGCTGGGTAAATTCTTCCCTGAAAAAAGTGGAATTAAGATACCCATGCATATCGACTATTCCGAAATGCGGCTTACACCCAAATACAATCCCCTCGATCCTGACATTCTATACTCCAGCCTGATTTCTGACTTGAATAGTTCGGAAAAAGATTCAATTAGAAACAAGGTCCAGGATATTACCCGGCGAACCAACGTTAACTTTGTGAATATGCGCAAAGAAAAAGTTGGAGCCAAAGGCAAGCCCAAGGTGTATGATATCTCCAACTTTGACTTCACCTATGCTTATTCGCAAATTTATCATCAAAATATTGATATTGAATACGATAGTCGTAAGCAATATAGAGGTGGAATAGGATATAACTACATTAATAACCCTAAACTGGTTAAACCATTCCAAAAGGTGAAGTTCCTTCAGAACAAATCATTGGCATTGATCAAAGATTTTAACTTCTACTATTTGCCCAAGATGTTCTCTTTCCGAACCGACATGAATCGCCAATACAGCGAACGTTTGCTCAGAAATAAGAGTGACGCACTTGTGATCATTGAACCTACATACATCAAAAGCTGGGACTGGAATAGAATCTTTGATTTCAAATTTGACCTTTCACAATCACTTAAACTCGAATATCAGGCCAATGCCAATGCATACGTGCAGGAGCCTCCCGGCCGAATAGACCGAAACGCTGATGATTACAAAATGAGGCGTGATTCTATTTGGGATGAGATTATGAACTTTGGGACAATGAACAGATTCACCCAAAACATGAGTCTCAACTACACGGTGCCTATCAATAAGATTCCTATTTTAAACTGGGTTAACCTTAGCACCCGCTATGCAAGCACTTTCCGTTGGGAAGCATCTCCCCGCTCAATTCAGAGCATCATGGGAAATACAATTGAAAATTCCAATACCATTAATATTAATGGAAATGCAAGGCTGACCAATTTGTACAATAAAGTAGGGTTCCTCAAAAAAATCGGACAAAAGGCCCGACCGACGCCTGGTCGACCCGGCCCCGGAGGTCGTCAGCCAGCAAACAAAAACAAACAAGACAATCCTGACGAAACACTTGCTGCTGACTCAACTGCTAAAAAAGGTCCGAATATAGCCAAATTGCTTGGCACAGGTCTGGTAAAACTGGTTATCGGATTCAAAGATGTTCAGTTAAATTACACTGAATCTAACGGAACCTTATTGCCGGGATTTATGCCCAAACCCGATATCCTGGGAAGCCGTTTGAGCGACATGGCCCCGGGTTTTGGATTTGCTTTTGGCGGGCAGGCTGATATAAGGGATGATGCTGTAAGCAAAGGATGGCTTTCTACAGATACCTTGCTTAACAATGCTTATATCCTCAGAATGACCAAAAATTTAACTGCAAGGGCGACTTATGAACCATTTGCCGACTTCAGACTTGAATTTACAGCCGACAGAACGGAATCGTTCGGACATCAGGAATATTTTAAAGCCAATGCATCCGGCACTTTTTCGTCATCATCACCACAAGACAGAGGTTCATTCAGCACATCAATCATCTCACTCAGAACCGCATTCAGAAAAGACGGGACAGATAATATTTCTCAGACTTTCGAGGAATTTAAGGAAAACAGAAGAGTAATTTCTGCCAGGCTTGGTGCTGAAAGTCCATTCTCTAACGGAGTCGACAGTGCTGGTTATAATATCGGATATGGTGCCGGCTCTCAGGAAGTACTTATCCCTGCCTTCATTGCAGCCTACACTGGCAGTGATCCCAAAAAAGTTTCATTATCAGCATTTCCAAAAATCCCTATACCAAACTGGAGATTTACCTATAACGGGCTTTCAAAACTTGAATTTCTGAAAAAATACTTTAAACAGGTAAATATAGCACATGGTTACCGTTCAACTTATGCTGTTGGAAGTTATATCTCCAACATCGATTATATTGAAGAAAACGGATTTGCTACAACTTTTGACTTCTCAGGTAATTTCATCCCTAAAAACAGGATTGAAGTTATTACTCTCACTGAGCAGTTTAGTCCTCTCTTTGGATTAGACATGACCTGGAATAATAGTTTGCTTTCAAAGTTTGAATACAAAAAGTCGCGAAATCTTTCATTGAGCTTTGTAAACAATCAGCTCACAGAAGTTTCAAGCAATGAAATTGTTATCGGACTGGGTTATAGATTTAAGGATGTAAAGCTGAATTTATCATCGGGAGGAAGAAAACAGCAGCTCAAGAGTGATTTGAACGTGAAGATGGATTTATCCATACGCGACAATAAAACTGTACTGCGCAGGCTTGATGAGGCAATCAATCAGATTTCAACAGGCAACCGGATGGTCTCTATCAATACTTCGGCTGATTATGTAATAAACCAACGGTTTAACGTAAGGCTGTTTTTCGACAAGACCATTACAAATCCTTTTGTATCTTCTCAATTCAAAAACTCTACAACGAATGCAGGTGTCAGTTTAAGATTTACACTTGCTCAATAAACAGATACAGCATTGAATAAAAAGACCATCAACCTGAACGATGGTCTTTTTTTATTTCCGACCACAGAGCATCAAAAGCTTTTGCCGCATCTGATGAAGGTTTCGAACTCACTACAGGTTTTAAATAAATGCCCATCTTTTCAATATCGCTTAAATAAGGTATTGAGGACAAGAAGAAATTCATTCCCCGGAAATCCCATTCCTCAAGAATATGCTTTTGAAGACCTTTTCGCCTGTCAACCATAGAAAAAAAGCCCTTATATGTGCAACCCTTAACTAAAGGCTTTTCATCTGCAAACTTTATGAAATCATAATATGTTCGTACCGAAAGTGTAGTTGGCACTACAGGAATCAACACAAGATTTGAAGCATTAAAAATAGCTTTCGACAATAAAGTCAAGCCTGGAGGACAATCAATAAATATCCAGGAATATTTATCCTTCAAAGGTAAAATCATGTCTTTGATACGACTTCCGGCCTTTTTAACTTCACCAAGAACAGTCTCCATCTCGCGATAAGCAAGAGTAGCTGGTAAAATATCAAGATGAACAAATTCAGTTGATTTAATATGCTCTTCAATATCCGACTTTCCTTTTAGCAGCCTTTTAACTGTCGTTTTAATTTTAGGTTTAACTTTCAGATAAAAAGTAGAAGAAGCCTGAGGATCCAGGTCAATAAGCAAGGTTTTTTCACCTGCAAAAGAAGCAAGCGTTGCAAGGTTGATGGCGGCTGAAGTTTTTCCAACACCACCTTTTATACTAAAAACTGATATCACAAACATATAACAGCGTTGATTATTTAAAGCTTACTAAAGGCACCAAAAAGAAAAATCCAGACAAACCAAGCAAAAACCATTCAATATGAAGGCTTCGGCGATTAAAGGTAGTGCTTTTATTTTGAGCATAAATGGCAACGTGGAAATGCAGCAAAAAGATTTTTGAAATAATTACCGATTGCATAAAAAAAAACTTGGAATTTAAGCGCTTTTAGTAATTTTGCCTCATCTACATCTCATTAAAAAAAAACAAAAATCATGAACATTCCAGCCAATTTAAAGTACACCAAAGATCACGAATGGATTAAAATTGAAGGTGAAACCGCCGTTATTGGTGTAACTGAATACGCACAAGGCGAATTAGGAGACATCGTTTTTATCGAAGTTGAAACTGAAGGTGAAACATTAGAAGAAGGTGAAACATTTGGAACAATAGAAGCAGTGAAAACTGTAAGTGATATGTTTATGCCAGTTGCCGGTGAAGTTCTTGAATTTAATGAAGCGCTGAACAGCAGCCCTGAGCTGGTAAACAAAGATCCTTACGGAGAAGGCTGGATAATTAAGATCAAAGTAAGTACACCTTCGCAAGTAGAAGATTTACTTGACTCAGCAGCATATGGAGCATTAATTGGCGCTTAATAACTCGTAATTTGCAACGCTCATCAACACTTCATGCTTAGATTTCTTAAAAACTTCTGGCCAGGATTATTGTGGGCTTGCGTTATTCTTGTATTAACCTTATTACCTGGCAACTATTTTCCCGGAATCAATAGTTTTTGGGAACTGTTTTCTCCAGATAAGCTGATACACATTTTTTTATTTGGCGTACTCAGCTATTTAATATTGCAAGGAGCTGAAAAGCAATATTCAGCCGACGATAAGCGTTATACTATCATATTGCCTTTATTAACCGCCATGCTTGGAGGTGTTATTACTGAAGTTTTACAGTCAGTTTTACCCATTGGCCGTGACGGGAACATGTTTGACACAATTGCTGATTTTGCAGGTTGTTTTACAGGTTTGATGATCTTTAGGGGTCTGAGAAAGAAAAAAAAGAAAAAATTGCAAACCAATGCAAAAAATATATAATTTAGCAGTCTGCCAGTAATGGTAGTTGAGTTTGCATAACTAATTATCAGTTAACAATATGGAAGCAAAAAAGAGCCCGAAAGCTGACCTTGAGTCTAAAAGGACCATGTTTGTTCAGATCGGTTTAATTGTTGCACTAGCAGCTATGTTGGTGGCCTTCGAATGGAAGACCTACGATGTAAAGCAGCTTGACCTAAGTGCACGCCAGGTTGAAAATGTAGAGGAGGATATGATTGAAATTACCAACCAGAACAAGCCTCCCCCACCTCCGGCACCACCTCCAACAACTACATTAATCAACATTGTACAGGATAATGTTGTTGTGGAAGATGACCTGAGCATTGATGCAGAAGCTACAGAACTTACTGTAATTCCAACTTATACTCCGGTAGTTGCTGAAGAGGAAGAAGTTGCAGAAGCTGAAATTTTTACGGTTGTTGAAGAATCACCAAGTTTCCCTGGCGGTGATGAAGCACGTATCAGATTTCTTCAGGAAAATATCAAATACCCTCAGATTGCCCGTGAAAGTAGTATTCAGGGAACTGTTTATGTAACGTTTGTTGTTGAGAAAAACGGAAATGTTACAGACGTAAGAATCCTCAGGGGTATTGGCGGTGGTTGCGACGAAGAAGCTGTTCGCGTAATTAAAGCCATGCCAAAATGGAATCCCGGAAAACAAAGAGGTAAACCTGTTCGTGTTCAGTTTAACATGCCTATCAAATTTACCCTCGCAGGATAATCCCAATAGAAGTTTTAAAAAAAATCCCGTTCTGGCAGAACGGGATTTTTTTTGCTTATGAAATAACGCTCATCAAACGTGTATTTGTCACCATCCAAAAACCATTCCGATACGAGCAAAGACAATCCAGAAGGTAAACAATAAATGGCCCGAAAAAGATTCCTGCCAGGTTCGATTAACAAACTCACAAAATGAACATCATAAAACCATATCAATTACAAAGATCCGGGTGGTCAATCTTTTTAATTGAATAGCTGGTCTTAACTACTACATTTCCTTTAATCATATGATAAACCGGGCAGTATCGTTCTTCGGCAAGAGCAATCACCTTATCCACATCCTGTTCGTTTGCATCAGAAAACAAAGTAAAATCAATTGTAATGACATTGAAGCTGGTAGGATGTTCTTTATTACGAATGCCGGCAGCCGATATTTCCATTCCGGGCAATACTTTTCCCGTTTTGCGTAACAACAGAGCGAGGGCAGAGCCATAACATGAAGTCAGACTTAAAAGTAAAAGTTCTAATGATGTATACCCCAGATTATCGCCATAGGGTGGAATATAATCAATTGAAACAGGTTCATTCTTATCAGCAATACCAATAAAATTCAATTTATCGTTTATCAGCTTCAGAGAAACATTTAGCTTTTGCGACTTGTCAATTATTTTTTCCATCTTTTGAAAATTCGGAGTTAATAAATAAATCCATACAGACAAAGATGAGACAAAGGCCATGGAATTAAAAAGAAAAGATGACCAATGGTTGAATATGCAGCACAAAAGTGATATTTATTAACCTGAACCGGTGAAATTAACTCAAACATCAGGCATAATATTCGGGGAGCTCAAATAACACAAGAAAAACGGGAGAGCCGGATAACCGGTCCTCCCGTTGGAAAACAAATATAAAGGAAACTTAGGGGGCGATTGATAAGTACTAAGCTGGAAATACCAGATTAATCCTTTGAATTGTTAATTTGTGTTTAACTATTTTATTGAACTTGTATTCATACTTTCATTGCAACTAATAAAGAAATCGCTCTTCAGATCCTTTATCCCGATAATTTGTCCTCCTTTATAAATATCCAAAGGCTGCTGCGCTTTGGTATCATCGGGTTCAACAACTCCGGTAATCTTAATTTCAGTGCGACGATTATCCTGATGTTCCTGATCTGTACATTTAACTCCATCTGCACAGCGGTTTACAAGTTTATATTCACCATAACCTTTAGCCGTTATACGAGAATCAGAAATTCCACGGCTGATAATATAAGCAACGGCAGATTCAGCTCTGCGGTCCGATAACCGCTCATTATATTTAAAGCTACCCCTGGAATCAGTGTGCGAACCAAGTTCTACAATAATTCCCGGATTTTCGTTAAGAAAAGCAACTACTTTATCCAGCTCAACAGAAGCATCAGAACGAATATTCCATTTGTCGAAGTCGTAATAAATATTTTCTAATCTGAAAATTTGATCAACCTTATATTTTCCAAGAAGTAAATCCCTGTTTTCCAGCGTTGCTTCTTTTGTTCCGGCAGGAATTTCCACTGTAAGACAATCATGAGAATAACCATTTTTCATAGCTTTCATCACAAAAGTAGTTCCGGGTTTAACTTTAATTTCATAATACCCTTTGGCATCAGTCTTTAAGATGGCTACTTCATCAGTCAGCGTATTCCACGCAAAAACAGTGCTATTCGATAACAATTCCAATGACTCCTTTTCTCTCACAAGACCTGAAACCATAACAAAATCAGGAAGTCTTTCCTTGATAGTAATCATATAAATATCATCCTCACCTTTTCCACCCTGGCGGTTAGAGCTAATCATTCCCACTGTTTCATCATCACCGATTACGATACCAAAATCGTCGGCAGGCGAATTAACAGGAGCTTTAAGATTTTCAGGAGAAGTCCAGCCTGCGTTCAATTTATAAGATTTATACACATCGAGGCTGCCCAAACCGGGGAGTCCGTTTGAAGAAAAGTACAATATACTATCCTTATGAATATATGGAAACATTTCATTGCCAAAAGTATTGATGGAAGCGCCCAGATTTTCAGCGGGGCCCCATTTATCACCTTCACGTTTCACACAGTACAAATCAGTTCCACCAAATCCTCCGGGCATATCTGAAACAAAATACATAGTTTGGCCATCGGCAGTAAGCGTAGGATGCCCAACTGACCATGAATCATTATTTAAATAAAATGGTTCTGGTTCTGCCCACTTATTATCGGCGTAAGTACTGGAAAATATTTTAAGCTTATTGGTGTAATATCTTGTTGAGTCAAGCTCACCAGATTTTCTATTTACGCGGGTAAAATAAATGGTGTTAAAATCGTTGGTAAAGGAGGCGGGGCCATCATGATAGGGCTGGTTAATTGCAGCCGCATATAATGAAGGGCTTCCCGGGAGGAGTTGTTCATTTCCTTCTGTTTTATTGAGTTTTGAGTAGAATAGGTCAAGATAATATGCCCCAGTCCACCCAAACCTTTTTTCTCCAGATTTTGCATTACGATCTGACGTAAAAACAATGCCATCTTTATAGTATACGGGAGAGAAATCAGCAAACGAAGAATTTACATTTTCAGCATTGATCAACTCGTAGTCGTATTCAGGCATGGTCCACTGCTTGACTTCATTACTGTAAGTTGCAAAAAGCAGCCCTCGATTGTCGGTTGAGTCAAGGGAAGCATATTTTGAAAATAATGCGGAGGCTTCATCATAACGACCAAGGCTGCGCAATGCCTGAGCATAATTAAAATAAACCAGTGGTTCAACGGGTCCTTGTGCAATTGCTTTTTCATACCATTTAGCCGAAGCCTCAAAATTACTGGTAAGTCTGTAACAATCGCCAAGGCGGGTTAAAGCATGCATAACATGCTTGTTATTTTTATCTGCAAGCTTTTGATAAAAAGGGATTGCTTTAGCATAATTATAAGCTGTAAAAAGCCTGTCAGCTTTCCCCTTCTGAGCCACTACCTGACTTCCTGAGATAACCATCAACAGCAGTGCAAGTAACCAATATTTTGTTTTCATAGTTTTATTTTTAACTCAATAACATTCCGTTTAAGTCAGAACACTACTAGAAATACCGAGGAGTAAGCATCCTTGGTTTGAATAAATTCAAATCATATGACACCATGAATTCATGTGAACCTTGCGAATGCGTTTTCATTTCATTAAGATATGTGTCATAAGAATAACCTAAACGCCAGTTTTCAGACAGATTAAATTCAATCATAAAAACAATTGCATTTTTGCTGGTTATGGCATTTTTATTTGTACGGTAAGACGTTCCAAGCCAGAATAAATTATTAAACAGGAAGCTGACATTCAAATCCATGTTCAGCGGAGCATTTTCAGTATATTTAAACATCATGCCAGGTCTGAACACAATCCTGTCACTTAAAGGAATAGCAGCACCTGCCATTCCATAAAAATGCCTGGCCAATGTAGCATAGGTAGTCAGTCCGTTTTCAAAGTCCACTTTACCATATTGGCTCTCAAACAACTGCTTTGAAGAAACTCCCAGGTAGTAAGACTTGGTGTAGTAATAAATTCCGAAGTTAGCATCGGGTTGCAACTTATTGCGAGGTTGACTCATCGTTACCTGATCATCCTGATCGCGTACATCTAGCTTATTCCAGTCGACATTAACCTGATTAAATCCCGCCTGCAATCCTAAGGACAAAATACCATTAAGCAATCTGACCCTGTATGCATAATTACCCATGAACCCGACATCGGTAAATGGTCCGGTTTGATCAGCATAAGCATAAAACCCAATACCGATATTTTCATTACGCAATGGTGTATGTGCACTAAACGTCAACGTTCGTGGTGCTCCATCGCCGAATCCAACCCATTGATACCTGTTGAGCAAGGTCATGGTCAATACATCACGGCTACCTGAGTATGCAGGATTAATGACCAAACGATTGAACATAAACTGGCTGTAAAGCGCATCGCGTTGTGCCATAGCGCTTACTGTTACCAGAAACAGTCCTAAAATAATTGCTAGTTTTTTCATATTACTAACGGGTATTTAATTTCCCTTATTCTTTTGTTTTGCTTTCAATGACTTACCCTTGTATACTTACCGGCAACAAACTTTGTTATAATCTGCCACCGGTAAGTATCTTCAGGATAATTTATTTGTTGCCGTGAATTATCACCCAACCTGTATAAACCTGCCCAATAGACCTAAGTTTCACGATATAGTAATAGGTTGCATTGGGTAGCTTTTCGCCGTTTTTATTTGTTCCGTCCCATACTACAGTGGAATTGTCATAGTTTTCAAAATACCTGATTTGATCGCCCCAACGGTTAAAGAGGAGGACTTCATTATCATTGTATTCTTCAATTCCGTCAATTATCCAGCTGTCATTCTTACCATCATTGTTTGGTGTAATGGCATTGTAAATAACAACAGGATTACGACCTGGGTCTGGAACAATTATAATCGTTGAGGTTGCTGTATCAGCAATTGCGATTCCGTTAAGGTCATATAGCCTGTATGTAAACTCATCCTGACCTACAAAATCTGTAGATGGAGTATAGGTAACTGTGTTATCTGAGTGTAACTCAATAAAACCATTTGAGGGCTGAGTCAGGATTTCAATAGCTACTGAAACTCCCTCTGGAATAATGTCGTTCTCTATATTCAGGATTAAACGAGGAGTATTTACCAAGGTAGTGTCCGAATCATTTTCAGCAATCAGACGAAGTTGACCCGATGATTCAATTACTATGGTGACTGTTGCCTCGTCGCAAGCATTTAAGAAATCGCAAACAGTATAGTTGAATACATCAGTTCCAAAATAGCCGGCCTCAGGGGTGTACATGATACTACCTGTTTGTGGATCTACCATTGTGAAACCATGTGCAGGATTGCTGGTTACCACAACTGTGGCCGGATTTAAAGTACTGCCACAATCAGTATCATTGGCAAGAACATTGACAGAAACAGGAACATTTACATCTGTAGTCTCACTGTCGTCAACAGCAACAGGACCGCCAGTTACAGTAACATTAAAGCTACAGCTCGAAACATTGCCATGAATATCAGTAACTGTCCAGGTTACAACTGTAGTACCAACCGGATATACACCACTGGCATTACCCGAATTATTATAGTTGTTAACCAAATTTTCAATACCGCAGTTGTCAGACACTGATGGAGCTGGAATCTCAATAATTGCATTACAATCGCTACCGGCTGCCAAGGTAACATCTTCTGAACATACAATTACCGGTGCTTCGTTATCAACAACAGTTACTATCATTGTGCACTGTGCTTCATTGCCATGAATATCAGTTACAGTCCAGGTTACTTCGGTCGTACCGGCCGGATAGATACCACTTGCATTATCTGTTCCATTGAAACTGTTGGTGATGCTTTCAATGCCACAGTTATCTGATACTTCAGGTTGTGGAATCGTTACGTTGGCTTCACAAACGCCTGCATCTGTATTTACTGTGACATTCTCAGGACATACAATTACAGGTGCTTCATTATCAACAACAGTTACTATCATTGTGCACTGTGCTTCATTGCCATGAATATCAGTTACAGTCCAGGTTACTTCGGTCGTACCGGCCGGATAGATACCACTTGCATTATCTGTTCCATTGAAACTGTTGGTGATGCTTTCAATGCCACAGTTATCTGATACTTCAGGTTGTGGAATCGTTACGTTGGCTTCACAAACGCCTGCATCCGTATTGACTGTAATATTCTCAGGACATACAATTACAGGTGCTTCATTATCAACAACAGTTACTATCATTGTGCACTGTGCTTCATTGCCATGAATATCAGTTACGGTCCAGGTTACTTCGGTCGTACCGGCCGGATAGATACCACTTGCATTATCAGTTCCATTGAAACTGTTGGTGATGCTTTCAATGCCACAGTTATCTGATACTTCAGGTTGTGGAATCGTTACGTTGGCTTCACAAACGCCTGCATCCGTATTGACTGTAATATTCTCAGGACATACAATTACAGGTGCTTCATTATCAACAACAGTTACTATCATTGTGCACTGTGCTTCATTGCCATGAATATCAGTTACGGTCCAGGTTACTTCGGTTGTGCCGGCCGGATAGATACCACTTGCATTATCAGTTCCATTGAAACTGTTGGTGATGCTTTCAATGCCACAGTTATCTGATACTTCAGGTTGTGGAATCGTTACGTTGGCTTCACAAACGCCTGCATCCGTATTCACTGTGATATTCTCAGGACATACAATTACAGGTGCTTCATTATCAACAACAGTTACATCCATAAAACAACTACTGCTGTGTCCATACATGTCAGTAACTGTCCACATAATATGGGTTGTTCCAACCGGGTAAATGGCAGATGCATTTGAAGTATTTGTATAATTATTTACAATGGTTATCACTTCACAATTGTCGCTTGCCATTGGTACAGGTACAGTAACAAAAGCCTCACAAACGCCCGGATCATTATTAACTGTAATATCCTGAGGACAAATGATATGGGGATCTTCATTATCGATAACAGTAATCGTCATCTGACACTCGGAAGAATTTCCGCAATCATCAGTTGCTGTCCAGATAACGACGGTTGTTCCAACAGGGTAAAGACCACTGGCATCAGAAGTTCCGTTAAAACTATTTACAAGAGTTACATTTCCACATCCGTCATTGGATGAAGGCACCGGCACTTCAATATTTGCACCGCAAACACCCAGTGAATTATTAACTGAAATATCCTGCGGACAGCTAATGGATGGAGCTTGTGTATCAACAATAGTAAAAGTAGCACTGGTGGTGATATAATTACCACAATCGTCAGTTGCAGTCCAGGTAACTAAAGCCGAACCTGTTAGGCCGCAACCATCGCTCAGGCCTTCAAAGTCGTTGGATATTACGACCTCACTGCAACCGTCAACAGCTGCAACATTTGAAAGCCAGTTTTCAAGTGCATTAACATTACCATTACCATCACATTCGACAGTTAAATCAGTTGGTATAGCTGTAAATACAGGAGCAGTCTCGTCAGTAACTGTAAAGACAGCACTGGTGGTGGCAGAATTTCCACAAGCATCTGTTGCTGTCCAGGTAACCGTAGTTGAGCCAGCCGATCCACAAACATATGATATTCCTTCATAATCATTAGCAATAGTGACTTCGCTACAACCATCTGAGGCCGATACATTAGCCAACCAATTCTCCAGTGCTTCTGTGTTGCCGTTGCCGTCGCATTCCACGGTAAGATCTTCAGGTACAATAACAAACACTGGAGCTGTTTCATCAACAATGGTAAAGGTGGCACTTGTTGTGGAAGTATTTCCGCAATCGTCGGTTGCTGTCCAGGTAACTAATGCTGAACCAGCACCTCCACACGAATTGTTCATTCCGCTGTAATCATTGGTAATGGTAACCTCTCCACAACCATCAATAGCAGCTACATTATTGAGCCAGTTTTCAAGATCATTCACATTACCATTACCATCACATTCAACGGTAAGATTTTCAGGAACTACAGTAAATTCGGGAGCAGTGCTATCCAAAATTCTGAAAGTTGCACCTGCAGAGGCCATATTTCCGCAGTTATCAACTATTGTCCAAACTACATAAGCCATACCGGCAGCACCACATTGGTTATAGAGTCCATTGAAATTATTGGAAATCGAAACATCTCCACAACCATCGTAAGCTGTTACACTCGAAAGCCAGTTCTCCAGATCATTTACATTTCCATTTCCATCGCACTCAACAACTAGGTTAACAGGCGCATTTATAAAGATTGGATCTACTGTATCTACAATGGTGAAGGTAGCAGTAGTGGTGGCGGTGTTTTCACACTCGTCCATGGCTGTCCAGGTTACTGTAACGCTGCCAGTGGAACCACAGCCGTCGCTTAGGCCTTCAAAGTTATGGGTGATTTCTACTTCTCCGCAGGCGTCTGTGGCTGATACATTGGCCAACCAGTTTTCCAGGGCTTCTGTGTTGCCGTTACCGTCACATTCTACTGTTAAATCGGCCGGGATGGTAGTGAATACAGGAGCTGTTTCATCTGCAATGGTGAAGGTAGCGGTGGTGGTGGCGGTGTTTTCACACTCGTCCATGGCTGTCCAGGTTACTGTAACGCTGCCAGTGGAACCACAGCCGTCGCTTAGGCCTTCAAAGTTATGGGTGATTTCTACTTCTCCGCAGGCGTCTGTGGCTGATACATTGGCCAGCCAGTTCTCCAACGCTTCTACGTTGCCGTTTCCGTCACATTCTACATTTAAGTCAGCTGGGATTACTGTAAATACTGGGGCTGTCTCGTCTGTGATGGTAAAGGTAGCGGTGGTGGTGGCGGTGTTTTCACACTCGTCCATTGCTGTCCAGGTTACTGTTACGCTTCCTGTTGAGCCACATCCGTCGCTTAATCCTTCAAAGTCATTGGTGATTTCTACTTCTCCGCAGGCATCGGTGGCAGATACATTGGCCAGCCAGTTCTCCAACGCTTCTACGTTGCCGTTTCCGTCACATTCTACATTTAAGTCAGCTGGGATTACTGTAAATACTGGTGCTGTCTCGTCTGTGATGGTAAAGGTAGCGGTGGTGGTGGCGGTATTTTCACACTCGTCCATTGCTGTCCAGGTTACTGTTACGCTTCCTGTTGAGCCACATCCGTCGCTTAATCCTTCAAAGTCATTGGTGATTTCTCTCGCAGCATGGGATAAGCCACGTATTGCGCGTTCTACTTTTCGCGATTGTAATGGGCTGTCGTGTGTGTGGTTTGTCCTGCTGTCAGGTTACGCTCTGAGTCCATGGTTTACTTCTCCGCAGGCATCGGTGGCAGATACATTGGCCAGCCAGTTCTCCAACGCTTCTACGTTGCCGTTTCCGTCACATTCTACATTTAAGTCAGCTGGGATTACTGTAAATACTGGTGCTGTCTCGTCTGTGATGGTAAAGGTAGCGGTGGTGGTGGCGGTATTTTCACACTCGTCCATGGCTGTCCAGGTTACTGTTACGCTTCCTGTTGAGCCACATCCGTCGCTTAATCCTTCAAAGTCATTGGTGATTTCTACTTCTCCGCAGGCATCGGTGGCAGATACATTGGCCAGCCAGTTCTCCAACGCTTCTACGTTGCCGTTTCCGTCACATTCTACATTTAAGTCAGCTGGGATTACTGTAAATACTGGGGCTGTCTCGTCTGTGATGGTAAAGGTAGCGGTGGTGGTGGCGGTATTTTCACACTCGTCCATTGCTGTCCAGGTTACTGTTACGCTTCCTGTTGAGCCACATCCGTCGCTTAATCCTTCAAAGTTATTGGTGATTTCTACTTCTCCGCAGGCATCGGTGGCAGATACATTGGCCAGCCAGTTCTCCAACGCTTCTACGTTGCCGTTTCCGTCACATTCTACATTTAAGTCAGCTGGGATTACTGTAAATACTGGTGCTGTCTCGTCTGTGATGGTAAAGGTAGCGGTGGTGGTGGCTGTGTTTTCACACTCGTCCATTGCTGTCCAGGTTACTGTTACGCTTCCTGTTGAGCCACATCCGTCGCTTAATCCTTCAAAGTTATTGGTGATTTCTACTTCTCCGCAGGCATCGGTGGCAGATACATTGGCCAGCCAGTTCTCCAACGCTTCTACGTTGCCGTTTCCGTCACATTCTACATTTAAGTCAGCTGGGATTACTGTAAATACTGGGGCTGTCTCGTCTGTGATGGTAAAGGTAGCGGTGGTGGTGGCGGTATTTTCACACTCGTCCATTGCTGTCCAGGTTACTGTTACGCTTCCTGTTGAGCCACATCCGTCGCTTAATCCTTCAAAGTCATTGGTGATTTCTACTTCTCCGCAGGCATCGGTGGCAGATACATTGGCCAGCCAGTTCTCCAACGCTTCTACGTTGCCGTTTCCGTCACATTCTACATTTAAGTCAGCTGGGATTACTGTAAATACTGGTGCTGTCGTCTGTGATGGTAAAGGTGGCGGTGGTGGTGGCGGTGTTTTACACTCGTCCATTGCTGTCCAGGTTACTGTTACGCTTCCGTTGAGCCACATCCGTCGCTTAATCCTTCAAAATCATTGGTGATTTCTACTCCGCAGACGGTGGCAGATACATTCAGCCAGTTCTCCAACGCTTCTACGTTGCCGTTTCGTCACATTCTACATTTAAGTCAGCTGGGATTACTGTAAATACTGGGGCTGTCTCGTCTGTGATGGTAAAGGTAGCGGTGGTGGTGGCGGTATTTTCACACTCGTCCATTGCTGTCCAGGTTACTGTTACGCTTCCTGTTGAGCCACATCCGTCGCTTAATCCTTCAAAGTTATTGGTGATTTCTACTTCTCCGCAGGCATCGGTGGCAGATACATTGGCCAGCCAGTTCTCCAACGCTTCTACGTTGCCGTTTCCGTCACATTCTACATTTAAGTCAGCTGGGATTACTGTAAATACTGGTGCTGTCTCGTCTGTGATGGTAAAGGTAGCGGTGGTGGTGGCGGTGTTTTCACACTCGTCCATTGCTGTCCAGGTTACTGTTACGCTTCCTGTTGAGCCACATCCGTCGCTTAATCCTTCAAAGTATTGGTGATTTCTACTTCTCCGCAGGCATCGGTGGCAGATACATTGGCCAGCCAGTTCTCCAACGCTTCTACGTTGCCGTTTCCGTCACATTCTACATTTAAGTCAGCTGGGATTACTGTAAATACTGGGGCTGTCTCGTCTGTGATGGTAAAGGTAGCGGTGGTGGTGGCGGTGTTTTCACACTCGTCCATTGCTGTCCAGGTTACTGTTACGCTTCCTGTTGAGCCACATCCGTCGCTTAATCCTTCAAAGTTATTGGTGATTTCTACTTCTCCGCAGGCATCGGTGGCAGATACATTGGCCAGCCAGTTCTCCAACGCTTCTACGTTGCCGTTTCCGTCACATTCTACATTTAAGTCAGCTGGGATTACTGTAAATACTGGGGCTTTAGTATCTCTTACAGTGATATACTGAAGTGAAGTAAATTGTGTTGCCACAATCATCAGTTGCTGTCCAACTGCGTTTTATGGTATAACTATTATTACACAGTATATCAATTTTTCTTTCTCCGTTGTATACAACTCTAACGTCATCATCACAATTATCAGAAGCTGTTGGATTAAGCACATAACAAGGAATATTATCGCATTCTACTGTGATATCAGCCGGAAAATTGATAAATACAGGCGCTGTTTCATCTGAGATGGTAAAGGTAGCGGTGGTGGTGGCGGTATTTTCACACTCGTCCATTGCTGTCCAGGTTACTGTTACGCTTCCTGTTGAGCCACATCCGTCGCTTAATCCTTCAAAGTTATTGGTGATTTCTACTTCTCCGCAGGCATCGGTGGCAGATACATTGGCCAGCCAGTTCTCCAACGCTTCTACGTTGCCGTTTCCGTCACATTCTACATTTAAGTCAGCTGGGATTACTGTAAATACTGGCGCTGTCTCGTCTGTGATGGTAAAGGTAGCGGTGGTGGTGGCGGTATTTTCACACTCGTCCATTGCTGTCCAGGTTACTGTTACGCTTCCTGTTGAGCCACATCCGTCGCTTAATCCTTCAAAGTCATTGGTGATTTCTACTTCTCCGCAGGCATCGGTGGCAGATACATTGGCCAGCCAGTTCTCCAACGCTTCTACGTTGCCGTTTCCGTCACATTCTACATTTAAGTCAGCTGGGATTACTGTAAATACTGGGGCTGTCTCGTCTGAGATGGTAAAGGTAGCGGTGGTGGTGGCGGTATTTTCACACTCGTCCATTGCTGTCCAGGTTACTGTTACGCTTCCTGTTGAGCCACATCCGTCGCTTAATCCTTCAAAGTTATTGGTGATTTCTACTTCTCCGCAGGCATCGGTGGCAGATACATTGGCCAGCCAGTTCTCCAACGCTTCTACGTTGCCGTTTCCGTCACATTCTACATTTAAGTCAGCTGGGATTACTGTAAATACTGGTGCTGTCTCGTCAAGGATGGTGATGGTCTGGCTTACTGAGGCCTGATTGCCACATGCATCTTCTACACTCCAGGTGCGGGTGATGGTTTGACTGCATCCTTCACCGCTTATTTCGTCTACTCCCAATACTTCGCCTGAACCACCGCAGTTGTCTGTCCAGCTTAAATAACCTGCCGCTGGCACTTCTGACATACATTCGTAGCTGGCATTTCCTGGTGCCTGGGCAAATACTGGTGGCTCATGATCTTCAACCCAGGTATAAGTTATACTTACAGGTATTGCAGTATTATTTCCTTCATCCGTATATGTAGCTGTCCAGGTTTGCGTGTAATAACAACCATTAACTTCAGCGCCCATGGTGGTCACCTCGGGTGTAAAGCTGCCTTCACAGTTATCGGTACCCGTAAATTCAGGAGCTGATACTTCAGGATTACAACCTAAGTCTCCACTCTCTGCAAGGGTTGTGATTACTGGCAATCCGCTGTCTTCTGTCCAGGTATAGGTGATGCTTAATGGCTCTGCTGTGTTACCACAACCATCAGTATATGTAGCGGTCCATGTCTGACTGTAACTGCATCCGCTTGCCTGTGGGCCAGTGGTGGTTACAACGGCGGTGTGAGGACCAGCACTGTTATCGGTTACCGTAAACTCTGGTGCTGTAATTACAGGATTGATGCCCATATTGCCACTTACTGAAGTACTGGTTATTTCTGGGTTTTCTGTATCTTCTGTCCAGGTATAGGTAATACTCAATGGATTTGCTTCATTGCCGCAAGCATCGGTATATGTGGCGGTCCAGGTCTGGCTATAGAATATGCCGTTGTGTGTTGCGCCTTCTGTGCTTACCACAGGTACTATTACACCTGTGCTATTGTCTGTTCCCGTAAATTCAGGAGCTGATACTTCAGGATTACAACCTAAATCAGCGCTAACCGCTGTGGTGGAAAGTATCGGATTCTCTGTATCTTCTGTCCAGGTATAGGTGATGATTACCGGTTCTGCTACATTGCCCGAAGCATCGGTATAGGTGGCTGTCCAGGTCTGGCTGTATGAAGTCCCATTGTTGCTTGCGCCAGTGGTGGTCACCTCGGGTGTAAAGCTGCCTTCACAGTTATCGGTACCCGTAAATTCAGGAGCTGATACTTCAGGATTACAACCTAAGTCTCCACTCTCTGCAAGGGTTGTGATTACTGGCAATCCGCTGTCTTCTGTCCAGGTATAGGTGATGCTTAATGGCTCTGCTGTGTTACCACAACCATCAGTATATGTAGCGGTCCATGTCTGACTGTAACTGCATCCGCTTGCCTGTGGGCCAGTGGTGGTTACAACGGCGGTGTGAGGACCAGCACTGTTATCGGTTACCGTAAACTCTGGTGCTGTAATTACAGGATTGATGCCCATATTGCCACTTACTGAAGTACTGGTTATTTCTGGGTTTTCTGTATCTTCTGTCCAGGTATAGGTAATACTCAATGGATTTGCTTCATTGCCGCAAGCATCGGTATATGTGGCGGTCCAGGTCTGGCTATAGAATATGCCGTTGTGTGTTGCGCCTTCTGTGCTTACCACAGGTACTATTACACCTGTGCTATTGTCTGTTCCCGTAAATTCAGGAGCTGATACTTCAGGATTACAACCTAAATCAGCGCTAACCGCTGTGGTGGAAAGTATCGGATTCTCTGTATCTTCTGTCCAGGTATAGGTGATGATTACCGGTTCTGCTACATTGCCCGAAGCATCGGTATATGTGGCTGTCCAGGTCTGGCTGTATGAAGTTCCATTGTTGCTTGCGCCAGTAGTGGTCACCTCGGGTGTAAAGCTGCCTTCACAGTTATCGGTACCCGTAAATTCAGGAGCTGATACTTCAGGATTACAACCTAAGTCTCCACTCTCTGCAAGGGTTGTGATTACTGGCAATCCGCTGTCTTCTGTCCAGGTATAGGTGATGCTTAATGGCTCTGCGGTGTTACCACAACCATCAGTATATGTAGCGGTCCATGTCTGACTGTAACTGCATCCGCTTGCCTGTGGGCCAGTGGTGGTTACAACGGCGGTGTGAGGACCAGCACTGTTATCGGTTACCGTAAACGCTGGTGCTGTAATTACAGGATTGATACCCATATTGCCACTTACTGAAGTACTGGTTATTTCTGGGTTTTCTGTATCTTCTGTCCAGGTATAGGTAATACTCAATGGATTTGCTTCATTGCCGCAAGCATCGGTATATGTGGCGGTCCAGGTCTGGCTATAGAATATGCCGTTGTGTGTTGCGCCTTCTGTGCTTACCACAGGTACTATTACACCTGTGCTATTGTCTGTTCCCGTAAATTCAGGAGCTGATACTTCAGGATTACAACCTAAATCAGCGCTAACCGCTGTGGTGGAAAGTATCGGATTCTCTGTATCTTCTGTCCAGGTATAGGTGATGATTACCGGTTCTGCTACATTGCCCGAGGCATCGGTATAGGTGGCTGTCCAGGTCTGGCTGTATGAAGTTCCATTGTTGCTTGCACCACTGGTGGTCACCTCGGGAATAATGCTGCCTTCACAGTTATCGGTACCCGTAAATTCAGGAGCTACTACTGTCGGATTACAACCTAAGTCTCCATTCTCTGCCAGAGTGGTAATTACTGGCGCAGTTATATCAGGAATGGTTGCTACTGTGTATGTTTCAGTTTTTGAGCATCCATTGTTATCAGTAATTACAACCTGATAAATACCTGACAAAATATTATTCAGATCTTCATTTTCACTCATAAAATCATTTGGCCCTGTCCAACTAAATGAAAAAGGACTAGTCCCTCCGGATAATGTAATATGAATAGAACCATCGGGAGTTGCAGGACAAGAATTATTAACAACTTCGACTGAAACGCTAATTTCTTCAGCGACAGCTATAATAATTTCATCCGAATTTGAACATCCATTTGCGCCTGTTACAGTAAGAGTATATGTAAAACTCCCTTCTGATTCTGGCGTAAATATTGGGTTTGCAATATTGGGATTGCTAAGGCCTGTTACAGGTGACCATGAATATGACAATGTGCCACTCCCATTTGCATTTGCCGTTCCCTGCAATTGATATGTCTGACAATATCCTATGTTTGCATCTGCCCCGGCATATACATTCAATGGAGCAGGATTTACTATAATGGTTGAAGTTGCAGTGGCAGTACAACCGTTAGCTCCGGTTCCTGTTACAACATATGAAGTGTTGGAAGTTGGGCTGACCGAAATTTCTGCGGTTGTAGCACCTCCTGGATTCCAACTATATGTTGCAGCACCGGAAGCGGTTAAAGTTGCACTTGAACCATAACATATTTCTGTTTCTAATGGTGAAACAGTAACAACAGGCGAAGGATTAACGGTTACAACAACCTGATCTGTAGAAGCACAGTTTCCTGATGCATTAGTTACAGTAAGTGTATAGGTTGTTGTTGTGGCAGGGCTGGCTATTGGATTAGCTATATTAGGGTTATTCAGACCCGTTGCCGGACTCCATGAATAGAGCACACCACCTGTGCCATTTAACTGAGTGCTCAAACCTGAGCAAATTGTCACATCTGAACCGGCATTTGCTACAATGGCAGAAGGGCTTCCAACAGTTGCCGAGCCAGAAACCGGATTATTGCAACTGCCTGGGTCACGAACCAAAATAGTATAATTACCAGCAACCAACCCGGTAAAAGTATTGGATGTTTGCCATGAAGTTCCATTATCTTTTGAATACTCATAATTTCCTGAACCACCAGAAGCATTTACTGTAATGACTCCATTGCTCTGTCCGGAACATAAAGTATTTGTCGCTGAGATGGAAGATATTGTAACATTTTCATAAATGTGGATTACCTTTTCTACATAAACAATATTGGCATCACAGGGGCATGAATTACGCACTTTAACAATAAATGTCTCGGCATTGTCACCTGTTCCATCATTCACAGCATAATAAGGTATTTCATAAGTTGCCTGGCCTGCAGGAATTGTAATTTGTGTAGGGAAAGGCTGTCCGTCAGCAGTAAGTATGTCGGTGCCATTAACACTTGTTCCTGAAAGCAGAATATCTACTGTATAAGGCTCCGTTAAATCACTGGTTTGTCTGGTTACAACCAGTTTATTGTTTAAACAACCTTCAAAAATATTATTGTTGTTCAGTATATTATTACCAAAGTGTGTCAGAGTAAGTGTTTCTGAATTAAAGCTTTTAGCAGAAAGAAAAACTCCTGCATCCCATAGCTGATCAGAAGCATCAGCAACAGCCATTTTTATACGGTAGGTCTGACAAGGAATTACATTATATGTAGCTGTGAGCTCAACAGTGCTTCCATCAAATTGCATCTTATTTGAGCCACTTGGATTATCAATATAATACTGAGCATTTTCTGCAGGAAAGCTAGCATGATAAACATTTGTACCTGATGGGTGGATTGTATTGATTGAAACTGCAATGTTTCCGGGAATCGTCGCGAGATTTACTGCATTATTGGTATAAGGACCTGAAATACCAGGGCCACTGAGGAAAAAACCGAATGCATCATTAAATTCAGTTTCACAATACTCAATATACTCTTCAGAAGCAAAAATGTATTTGAATTCAACTGTATTTCCGGCAGGAATAAAATCGAATTCGAGAACAGCTGCATCATACATTGTCCGGTTAGTTATACCTGCAAGATCTGGATCGCTTGCATTTGCATTCATTTTATCTGAATAACTACCTGAATTATTAGGGCCCATTGCCGAACTGATTTTACCTGTTGACAGGATTAACCCTTCTTCAATAGGAAAATTTGATGTTCCTTTATTGAAATATCCAATCATCCTGTCTCCGGGATTAGATGACAAGCTGTAGTTGTTCCATGACCAGCTGTTATTATTATTCTTTTTATAATATCCAAAACGAATATTATCAGCCTGTAAACAACCGGTTACCAATACATTTTTAACCAGTTCTGAAACCGACATGGCATTATAAGTTGAATTTTCTGCAACTGAAATAGATCCTGCAGGAGCCATTAATGCACCATTGCCCATATTTTCTCTGGGACCAGGATTAATAACTTCAGGAATCCTGACATGAACATTTTCATTTTGGGTCCCAAACTGAGCATTCACGTTTGTAATAACCAATAACGTAATTATTGCCGACAGGATTACCTTAGCTCTTAAGCTGATAGTAAATGTTTTCATAACTATAATATTTAAACTACTTTTGTTTTCCTTTTTACTGCCAGGCGGCAGATTATCATCATCATGGCTACCAGTCTTACTTTACGCCTCCCCCCAGATTGGTAAAGTTTTAATTATTATTCAGCATTAAAGACCTGATTCAGTGTATTTTAATTCTCAATCCCTGATTCAATTTGCCTCTTTTCAAAAATGCCTGATAGCGTAGATTTTGATTCGTACAAATTTATATTGACAAGTAAGTCTGCACAATACGGTTTAATACTACTTTTAATTTTAGCCTTCAATTAAGCTGGTGGGTATTTATACGTACTGGTATTGTGAATCTGCATGTTAGAAATATGACATTTTAATTCTTATGTAATTTTTCAATATTTATAAAATAAAAAAAAGCCACCCCGAAGGGCAGCTTTACACTGCAAAAAATATATTCATTCTTTTAAATCATTTTCAAAAGATTCAGCTCATTTTCTTCCAGGAAGCGCCATCTGCCACGAGGAAGATCTTTTTTCGTAAGATTTCCAAAAGCAACCCTGTCGAGTTTAACAACTTCGTATCCAAGCGATTCAAACAGTCTTCGAACAACCCTGTTGCGACCGGAATGAATAACAACACCAATGTTTTTCTTGTCATTGGAAGTCCCGGTATATGCAATTTCGTCCACGGCCATCATTCCATCCTCCAGTTCAATACCTTCAGATAAGGTAAGCATGTCAGATTTTGCCAGTGCTTTATCCAGTTCAACATGATAAACCTTTCGCACTTTATGTCCGGGGTGTGTCAGCTTTTTAGCCATATCACCATCATTGGTAAAGAGCAGCAAACCTGAAGTATTTCTGTCGAGTCTTCCAACAGGATAAATTCTCTCACGACATGCATCTTTCACCAGCATCATGACAGTATTTCGTTCCTGGGGATCATCTACTGTTGTGATATAACCTTTAGGCTTATTCAAAAGCAGGTAAACTTTCTTTTCAATATTGAGTGTTTCTCCTCCAAACTGAACTTTATCCTCACGGGTTACTTTAACACCCAGCTCGGTTACAACTTTTCCGTTTACAGAAACGGCACCTGATTCAATAAGAGTATCAGCTTCACGTCGTGAGCAAATTCCCGAGTTAGCAATGAACTTATTTAACCGAATTGAGCCATCATCACTATATCCCTTGCCGGATTTTGGCCTGGAAGTATCAGAAGGTTTGCGGTCGGCATATCTTCTTTCACGGGCTTCACCAGTTTCATCTTCACGTTTGAATGGTTTTGCAGGCCTGTTATCCCGAGAATCCTTATATGATCGTTCACCAGAAGGTTTTCTTTCTGAAAAATTCCGTTCACGGGGAGGCCTTGATTCTTCATCACGTTTCCAGGGTCGAGTTGGTTTGTCTTCGCGAGCCCCTCTGAATGGGCGCGAAGAAGTGGAAGCTTCATTTTCACTATCTGAAGGACGGCGGCTTTTGTAAGGCCTCTCGTCCGAAGGTTTATGGTCTGAAAATCTTTTGCCTCTGGGCGCGCCTGAATTATCCTCTTTTTTCCACGGACGTGATGGCTTGTCATCACGGTTGCCTCTGAATGGGCGCACTGAACCGGTTGATTCTCCTTCTCCCTCATCATTCCTGCGGCTTTTATAAGGCCGGTCGCCTGAAGGTTTGTAATCGGAAAATCTTTTTTCTCTGGGAGCTCCTGAATGCTCCTCCCTTTTCCAGGGGCGCGATGGTTTGTCTTCACGGGAACCTCTGAATGGGCGTGGCTCCCCTGTGGATTCTCCTTCAGCCGGACGACGACTCTTATATGGCCGGTCGCCTGCACTTTTATATGGGCGTGAAGAGCCTGCACCATCGTTCTTTGCTTCATCAGAACTACGCTTTGTGTAGGGACGTTCACCACGGGGAGCATCACTGTTGTAGTTGTTATTTGATTTAAAACTACCGCGTCTGCCAGTTCCTGGTGTTCCTGGTGTTTTACCCTTGCCGGCGCGCCTTCCATCCGGGGCTCCATCGGGCTTTTTTCTTTTCTCAGGGCTTTCATCGCCGGAGAATCTTCTCATTGCATTCATTGAAAATAGTTTAGCCTGCAAAGTTAGCGAAGTTATCAACACTTACACATTTAATAATATGGCTAAATGCCTATTATTTTTAGCCTTATATGCTTTTCCGAATCTAAACAAAATCAGAATAACTGAATCTTTTTTACGCTAAAATGCCCTATTTCAGCTATTTTTTCGTATATTCGTAATACTTTCAGAAATGATTGAAAACAATTCTGAAACTGAAAACCTCAAAGTCATGGAACCCTCCGAAGATAAAATTATCGTCATTGCCCGCCATTCATATTCCAGGGCATTGTTGTTAAAATCAAAACTGGAAGCTGAAGGAATTGATTGTTTTCTTTCACATCAAAATCTGCTACAGGCAACTATATCAGGTGGTGTAGAGATAAAAGTACGTTTGACAGATGTTGAAAAAGCGCTGAAAGTAATAGAACAATCGCTTTCAGAACACGGGACACAAAAAGAGGTTGCCGTTAAATCACTCCGAAGCGTGCGGAAGATCCTGGTTCCTATAGATTTCTCGGAAGGATCAACCAGAGCATGTAGCTTTGCGATTGGGCTGGCAGCCAAACTAAAGGCCGAAATCAAGCTTTTGCATGTGTATTACAATCCAATCGTAGACATTGCCCCATTTGACACCAGCCATGCATATCAGATTAATCTGGTCAACTACCTTCACGAGACGGAACAGAATGCCAAAAGGCAATTGGCAACACTTGCTAAAGAACTGAAAGCAAAAGCATTAAAAACCAATCCGGATTTAAAAATTACTTATTCACTTGCCAATGGACTTGCGGCAGAGGAAATAGCAGCGGCCAGCCGAAAGTTCAAACCAGGTCTTATTGTTATTGGCACCCGGGGAATTGGAAACCAAACCAGTGGATTTCTCGGAAGTGTGACTGCAAAACTTATTCAGAAAACAGAAACACCAATCCTGGCTATTCCTGATCAAAGTCATTTTACCAGCCTCGACAAACTTAAAAATGTACTGTACGCATCTGATTTCGACAAGTCTGACCACCTGGCCATGAGCAGATTAATCAATCTTTTACATCCTTTTAAGGTCAGAATTTTTTGCCTGCATGTAAGTGTAGGCGTAAAAAAATCATGGGATCAAGTAAAAATGGATAGTTTGAAAAAATTTATTTCCCATGAGTTCCCGAAAGAACCGGTTGCTTATGATATTGTGGTAAGCGATGATGTCATTAATGGGCTGGAGTCATACATCAGGAATAATTCTATTGATGTAATTGCGCTTACCAATCATAACCGAAGCCTTCTGTCAGGATTTTTCACGCCAAGCATCACCAAAAAAGTGATGGCACGCATTAATAAACCATTATTTATTTTTAAGGCAATCGATTAGCAAATTAAAGAACAGGATAAAATGCATCCTCAAGGTGATTTATCCGCTTTGTACTGGAGTTTAAAATAATGGACACAATATCAAAACGGGCTTCGAGGCTTACGTTGTGCTTTTCGATATAGGCCTGCGTAGCTCTTATCAGAAATCTTTGCTTGGCAGCATTCACAAATATTTCAGGCTCACCAAAAACTGAGGAACGCCTTGTTTTCACCTCTACAATTACCAGAAAATTTCCCTTTTCTGCTATGATATCAATTTCATCCTTACCAAAACGCCAATTGGTTTCCAGTATTTTAAACCCGTTATCGCGCAAGTGCTGTACCGCCATTTCTTCGCCCACCCGGCCCAGTTCATTGTGTTCTGCCATAGAAAAGAGTTTTTATAAATTACCTGTCAGTAACGCTATCAGAAAATACAACAAAGCAAAAAACCCCAGAAAAAATATTCCGGGTTTTATCAGTTTCTTCAGATGCTTTCCATTGGCCATATCCTGGGCCGGCATAAATACCACACCAGCCTGTTGCGCAACATCCAGAACTGCTTCGCGTCCCATCACCAATGGCATATTCTGCTGCAAATGTCCGGCAGGAAAACCAAACAACACAGGATACTTATAATTACGAACTGCTTCAGCAATAATCTGTTCAGCACTTTTCCCAAATGGGATGCTGTTATCGCGCATTTCTGTCATTCCACCTACTATCAATCCGGCCAGATTTTCAAGTTTGCCGCTACGTTTCAGATTCATCATCATCCGATCAACATGATACAGATATTCATCCAGATCTTCAATAAACAATATCTTTCCATCAGTATCAATATCTGATGTTGTTCCTGAAAGGCTGTATAAAATGGAAAGATTACCTCCTGTTACAATTCCCTTTCCATGACCGTTGCGCGAGAGAGCACCGGCATTAATTGAATAAGATGGCGTTTCTCCAAAGAGACAATTTTTCAGCGCATTTACAGGTTGAAATTCTCCACCTGCCTGAGGAAAATTAACAGGCATGGTTGCATGCAAAGTTTCGATATTACAATGCCGGTGAATATGCGAATGCAGCACCGTTATATCGCTATATCCGATAATCCATTTCGGATGCTTCTCAAATTGAGAAAAGTTCAGCATGTCAATAATTCTGACGGTGCCGTATCCTCCACGTGCACAAAAAATTGCCTTTATCTGTTGATTATCTAGCATAAGCTGAAAATCAGCAGCACGCATTTCGTCGCTTCCTGCAAACTGATGCTCAATTTCAAACAGATTGGGAGCGGATTCAACTACCAGACCCCATGACGATAAAAGGGCAATAGCCGGCTCAACTTCGCTGCGTGAAATTTTTCTTGCTGTAGCCACAATACCAACCCTGTCGCCTGGCTGTAAAAATGGAGGTGTAATCATTGACTATTTTTTATCATTCAAAGGTAAGACTTTCTGTTACTTTTCAATTTAGAATCATTCTATCATTATTTACGATTTTTGTTTATTATCCTATCTGTATATTTGTTGAAAAAGCGAAATGATTGCGTATAACGATTTCGAAAAAGTTGAAATCAGAACCGGAACGATAATAGAAGTGGAAGATTTTCCTGAAGCAAGAAAACCAGCCTATAAAATTACCATTGATTTTGGCGATTATGGCACCAAAAGGTCTTCAGCTCAAATAACCCAATTGTATTCAAAAGAGCAATTAAAAGGGAAACAGATTGTTGCCGTCATCAACTTTCATCCGAAGCAAATAGGTCCGTTTATGAGCGAATGTCTGATTCTGGGGGCTGTAGGCGATGATGGAAATGTAACACTTCTTCAACCAGAAAAGCCGGTTGATAACGGATTAAGGATAGCATAAGTTATATGAGAAAAATAACCTCTGCTACCTGTTTTGCAAAATAATCGTTTGTAAATCAACCATACTACAATATGTCATCATCAGACCTTGATCATATTTTCGGCCAGATTAAAGCACTAATGACTCCCTACGAACACGGAAGCATCAAAGCCCGTATTGACACAGATACAAGATACGAACTCTGGTTTGAAAAAGAGTTGGTTGCTGATGGCCGAAAACGCAACGACGTTTACTTTGCCGGTTTAATTATTCAAAGCAAATATGTTGGGTTTTACTATATGCCGGTCTACATTGAGCCGGAGATGAAAACATTTTTCCAGCCAGAGCTCCTGAAAATGCTGAAAGGAAAATCATGTTTTCACATCAAGAAATTAGACGGGGCACTTAAGCTACAGATTGCCGAAGCGCTTGAAAAAGGGTACAAATTGTATGAAGCAAGAGGCTGGGTTTAACCTCGCGCATAACGCATCCATTTAAATGTGAGCCAATCACAGCTTGAATGACTGCAAATGACAAAATGCTGACTGACAGCATTTTGCCACCTAAATCTTCAATATTTGAATGAACAATTCATTAAAAACAAAATATCATGGAAAAAACCATTAAAGGAACACAAACTGAAAAGAATCTTTTGAAAGCATTTGCAGGAGAGTCACAAGCTGCAAGGCGCTACCGCTTATTTGCACAAAAAGCCCGTGAAGACGGATACGAACAAGTAGCCGCATTTTTTGAAGAAACCGCAAATCAGGAAGATTCACACTCACGCATGTTTTTCAAATTCTTGGAAGGGGGTATGCTTGAAATTACCGCTTCTTATCCAGCTGGCAAGGTTGGCTCAACTTCTGAAAATCTGGAGGCTTCTGCTGAAGGAGAAAATGAAGAATGGACACTGCTTTATCCGGAATTTGCCAAAATTGCTGAAGAAGAAGGATTTAAACGAGTAGCCAGCACTTTTAAACTCATTGCCAGCATCGAGTTGGAGCATGAAAAACGTTATCTGAAATTACTCGAAAACCTGAACAAAGGAAAGGTATTTGAAAAGGACGAAGACATTATTTGGGTATGTCGTCATTGTGGCTATCACTACAAAGGCAAAAAAGCGCTTAAAAACTGCCCGGCTTGTGAGCATCCGCAGGCTTTCTTTGAAATGAAACAAGAAAACTATTAACCCCTGACAACCAATAAATAGGATTAAAATGGGTTCGTTGATTCTCTATTCTGTTATTCAGATAAAGAATGAGCGAACCTTTTTATTTGGCTCATACAATTAACCCTCACCTATTTACCTGGCTTATCCTCTCAGATTAATCTGTTCAAGATTAGAAATATCCAGTAAAATAATATTTTTGTCATCTAGTTTGATAAGTCCGTCCTTTTCAAATGTTTTGAGCAATTTTACCGTACTTTCTGTTGAAAGGCCGGCAAAATCAGCAACATCCTTCCGGCTTAAATAAGGAAAAATATCATCACCGCCAATCTGCTCACGCCAAAGATATAATAAAGCACCCGCCAACCGGCCATTCATTTGCTTGTACATCAAATCATGAATTGAAACATACAATTTGCTATCCTGCTCACAGTAGCGGTTAATAATGTGGTAGGCAAATTCGCCATTACTCTTTATCAAACTGGTAACTGCATCTTTCTCGATCAGGCAGGCCGTTGTTTCGCGCAATGCCACCACTGAATAATTATAAGTGTGGTTGTTAAAAGCAACTGAAAGCCCCACAAACTCCCCCCCTTTGACTAAACGCAGGTTAAAATTTCTTCCTGCATCGCCTTCAACATATTGTTTAGCCAGGCCATCCATCACAAATAAAACGCTGGAAGCAAAAGCCCCCTGCTTGGTCAGATTCTCTCCCTTCCTGAAAACAACCCGTGTTTTGCTATCGCGGGCAAGCGCAATTTCCTCCGGCAGAAGGTTACGAAAACATGGAGCGTCAAGATTATTCAATGCGCAATCGTCAGGCGGAATAAAAGTTTTCATTGAGGAGTCATTTTGCTTGAGTGCAAATATAATGTTTCAGCCATCATTGTCGGCCATTGAAACCCTTTAAATCTGATTCGTCGTATTGAAAAATTAGTTTGACATCCATATATCAAGTTTATCAGCTATAAGCATCTTCTCTCCTTTACCTCTCTTCTTCACGAAACAACCTACAGTCTATCAGCACTTAAAACAAGTAAAAATCAAAAACCAAGGCTAAATGCGCGAAGAGAAACTCTCTGACTACCTGTAAAAATCACTTTCATCTTCGTGAATTGCGCTTTCATCCTGATTTATTT
This sequence comes from Lentimicrobiaceae bacterium, assembly GCA_020636745.1. Classification (NCBI taxonomy): domain Bacteria; kingdom Pseudomonadati; phylum Bacteroidota; class Bacteroidia; order Bacteroidales; family Lentimicrobiaceae; species Lentimicrobiaceae bacterium. The sequence continues at coordinate 145,097 of JACJXH010000005.1, forward strand.
TCAAAGCACACACACCGGCGATACTTTTGCCACACAAAGAATAACGAACTTAAGACAAACAAAAATGAAAACAAGACTAATCATTGTATTTGCAGTCATTACGGCACTTGCATTAAATTGCTCAGCACAGAATCCTGAGAAAAAATTCGGATTTGAATTAAGTACCGGAGCATCGCTTCCCACTTCAAAGCTGAATGGCACAAGTTTGAAGACCGGACTTGGGTTTGAAGGTATTTTACACTATCGCTTTATGCCTTACACAGGAATTTTTGCAGGCTGGGGCTGGAACCATTTTGCAGCAGACGAAACTTTTGCAGATAATCATTCAGATTTTGAAGAAACCGGATATGTTTTAGGTCTTCAATTTAAACACCCTGCGGGTCATTCCCCCTTTTCTTACTATTTGAGAGCAGCAGGCTTATACAACCACATTGAAATTGAAAATAAAGAAGGGGATATTTTGAAAGACAGCGGCCATGGATTCGGATGGCAGCTTGCCGGAGGCATTGACATGAATCTGGGCCGCAACTGGAGTCTCACTCCTGGCATAAAGTTTCAGTCACTCAACCGGGAAATAGAAATTGAAAGCGTCTCAACATCCCTTAATCTTAACTATCTGACTTTTCGTGTAGGGATTTTAAAGCAGTTCTAAAAATTACGACTACTTGCTAAAAGAATCAATCATCCTGTTAAGCCCAACCATTTCAAATCAAACAACATGAACAACAAGTCACTGAAGCCCCTGGCACTCACTTTTGCTCTGAGCGGTGTCTGGGATTTAATAGCCGCAATTCTGTATTTGTTTTTTATTGGTGCAAACAGGATGATTGATAATCCATCGGCCAACCCTTTTTATACAATTTTCCTTGGATCATTCTTCTTATGCTTTGCCTTTATACAGTTCATGTCGGCTGTCAATATAAAAAGGTATGCTTTTAATATCGGATGCCTGATAATCGGCAGGAGTTTTTATATTATTCTGTTATATGCATTCATCGCTTTTTCGCCCGGATTTCCCTCTACATTCTGGTTTACCGGTATAATTGACAGCACATTCACACTACTGTATATCATTTTCGCTTTTCGGGGAGGGCTCACTATCCGGAATTTGTTCCTTCCGGAAATAGAGAAGCTGGCATAAAACACATAAACCGCACAAGCGAAAGGACTGAGAACAACAGCGTATCAACAACCGGAACATAATCTCAAACAATGATAAGCCTTAAGAAAATTGCAGAAGCACTCTTGATTCTTTTTCTGACATCAACATTCACAGCCATAGCCCAATCACCAGTATCAAGCTTTATAGCAATGGACGACAGTGTGAAACAAATGATCAGTTTTTATGATTGCGATACAATACTGGTAGTTTTGCCTGACAATTATAAACTCAGAACTGCAGATAAAGTTGCGTTGGAGAATTTTGTATTCTGGAAAGCCCGGCCGGTCTATGCATATATACATGAGTCAGAACTGAAGGATTCAGACATGCATCATTCAATTCAGTATTTTGGTCCGGCTCATAAATTCAGCAAGCAAGTATTAGAAGAAACGCCTTTTAAAAAGGAAACAAATGGTTTTTCTTTTCATCAAAGGTTATTTCAAAATCCCGAAGATGCCTTTTACTATATGCATCCTGCCGGAAGAAAAATATATACTTGCCGGAATGGCGAGGAGTTTCCGCTGGTTTATATCTCATTTATGGCAGGATCATATCAGCTTTATGTATTTAGCGGCAGACAGATAATATATTCAGGTTATGAAACCGCAGGTTTAACTGGGAACCAGATCAATGACATGGATTTGCTCAGAAGCCAGTACTTCTGCAACAAACAAAAAAGCCAGTTCTTTAACCTTTATTTCGCCTGTTCATTCTCTCCGGATTCTATATCAGGCACAGCAGCCCGCGAAATGGACCAATTTGTGACAGAGCTGTGCAAATATCTGAATGTTGAACCTACCGGTATCCATTCCATAACTTCATACTTTTATCCGGTTCGTGAAGACCTTCAGTATTTTATTGCCGCTCCCCTTTGGCAAACCATTTACGGCAAATCATTTGGCGACATCAACCACATTACCGGCTTTGATCTGGCAACATTCAAACACGAAACAGGGCACAGCATTATTGCTGCAAAAATTGGCGACAATCCCAATCCATTCTTCGCTGAAGGTTTCAGACAGGCTTCAGACTATTATTTTAGCAAAGAAGCTTATATAAGAGACCTTGAAACTTATAAAAACAACACAAGTTTGTTGACTGCTGAGCTGGTAATATCTGACAATGCTCTTTTTTTCAGAAACTGGTCAAATTATGCTATAGCAGGAGTCTTTACCAATTACCTGATTGAAAGAACCGGCCTTGAAGCCTTTAAGGACGCTTATGCCAGAAATGAAATTGAGCAACTGCTCAAAAGCCGGGGCACATCTATTGAAAAGCTCATTGGCGAATTTATATCTGCCAACAGATAAAAACATCTAAACGCCTCCTGAAATGTAAACGCAATAGCATAAACGAAAGTTGATTATCTCTTTTTAAAACAGGGCATTGCGCCCTTTTGGGTTACCCGTTGAAAGGTATACTCCAACTTTTAACCCCACAATTCAACCATTCAAGACGACAAAAAGAGCCTCCACCTTCTTTTTGTTTTCATAGCTCACCTATGCATCTATTTTTGCCAGAAGTGGTTACAAACACCATTTGATAAAAAATTCCCGTCATGAAAATCAACAACACATTATACTGCCTTTTGCTGGCATTGGTCTTTCTCACTTCATGCATCACAAGCAAAAATAATTTAAAGCAAAACACAACCTCTTACAAGCCTGACAATCAGGAATTGTATAACAGTATAGCCCGGATGGACAGCATTTTTTGGAATGCTTACAATACTTGTGATATGGAAATGCAAAGCCTGATATATTCGGACAATATCGAATTCTACCATGATCAAGGAGGTTTAATCTCATCAAAACAGCAAATTCTGGACGCGACAAGAATGAACATTTGCGGAAAAATCAGAAGAGATTTGGTTGAAGGCAGCCTGGAAGTATATCCCATCAGAGGTTATGGAGCTGTAGAAATGGGATCACACACATTTACACAAATTACAGAAGCAAACAGCTCACCTTCACGTCCGGGAAAGTTTGTGATTATTTGGCAGCTCAACAACGGGCAGTGGACAATCAAAAGGGTTATCAGTTTGCATTAGACGCTCATCTGACAAAAAAATCAACCAGGAAATACATAAACTACCTGAACAAAAACGGCAAATCATGAATCCGGTAAATATTCGCCAGGCAACAATGGCAGATGCAAAGAACCTGACCATACTGAAACAACAGGTTTGGGTTGCAACATATGCCGTTGAAGGAATCAGGCAGGAATTTTCTGATTATCTGCTTCAGGAGTTTACACTTGAAAAAACAGAAAAGAGCATCCAAAACTCACTAAAAATTACGCTTTTGGCTGAGACACACTGCCATTTGATAGGATGTGTTGAAATCTCGCTTGACACTCAATGTCAGGTACCATCAATAGCCGGCCAGCCTGAAATATCCATTTTGTACGTTCTTGAGGCTTTTATCGGGAAAGGCACAGGTAAGTTGCTTTTAAATGAAGCCTTCAAAACAATCAAAAAGCTGAAGTTCAACAGCACATGGCTAACGGTTTATTTCAAAAACACCAGAGCACTGTCATTTTACCTGAAAAACGGATTTACCCAGACAGGAACTACTTTTTTTGAATTGGGAGAGAACAAATACGAGAATAAAATTATGCTGTGCCAAATTGAATAAAGACAGTAACAATTTGCATATCAGAATATCACCAATGTATAATGCAAAAACAAGCATGGCATTATTTAACCCGCTGCGTAAAACAGCTCAAGTGAATATTCCGATTCTTAGATAATCAATAAAAAATAACCAGCACCATACACCTTCAAAAACACATTCAATGAAAACCAGATTTATCCATCATTTACTGCTTGCCGGACTTTTATTAATATCAGGCGTTATTCAATCCCAACCAGTTTCCGGAGTGGTTAAAGGACGCGTGATTGATACCAAAAACCAACCTGTAGCATTTGCAACGGCAGCATTATTAACCCCCCAAACCACTCAGATTGCAAAAGGCGTAATGTGCAATGAAAAAGGCGAATTTCTAATTGACAAAACAGAGCCCGGAGAATACATTCTTTCGGTCAGAATGCTGGGTTTTAACGCCAACGAATCAGAACATATTGAAATTACGCGCAGCCTCAATATTATCGAAAAAGTAATCATACTGACAGAAACGGTTCAGCAACTGCAGGAAACCGTAATCGCCGGCAAATATGATTTTGTTGAGCAGGCAGTTGACAAAACCATTATCAATCCGAATGCCTCCATCATATCTTCATCAGAAAGCATTTATGAAATTCTTAAAAAAACGCCAGGTGTTTTAATCGACGACAATGACAATATATCGTTGAAAGGAATGCAGGGAGTTCAGGTGATGATCGACAACAAGCCGACTTATGTTTCGGGCAAAGATTTAGCCCCGCTTTTAAAAGGAATGTTGGGAAAAAATGTCAAAAACATTGAGATTATTGAAAACCCCTCTGCACGCTACGACGCAGAAGGCATTTCAGGAATTATCAATATCAACACAAAACACAACCAGGCTCCCGGATTCAATGGCAGCTTCAATTCAGGATTAACCATTACACGGTCACTCAGCGAAAATGCAGGCATTATTTTGAATGCCAATTTTGGAAAAATCAATGCTTACGGCAATTACTCATTCTCTAATTGGGAAAGGTGGCATTCATTGGATGTAAAACGTCGCTTTATTGCCGAAGACATGAGCAACAGCTATCTATTGATGGACAGCGAGGATCTGAGTAACGGCAATTCGCATAATTACAAAGCCGGAATTGATTATCTGATCAGCAAAACACAGGTATTAAGCATCATGCTCAGGGGAGGCGATGGAATCAGAAAATATACCGACTTTGGAAATTCAGCATTTGCCGATGGCAATATGACAATTGACTCAACTCTAACCAACATTTCTGACGGAGACTACCATTGGAACAATAAAACCTTTAATGTAAATTACAAATGGGACATTGATTCAACGGGCAAAACGCTCATTGCCGATGCAGATTATGCTCATTTTTACACAAATTCAGGAAGCCATCTGAATAGCCGTTATTTTGACAACTCAGGCGAAGAAATGGACAGAAACTCAAAGTTAGAAAACACTCAGAAAGGCGATATCGACATAGTTTCTGTAAAGCTAGACTATACACACCCGATAAATAAAATATATTCGTTCGAAACCGGAATAAAAGGCAGCTTCGTAAAAACAGATAGCCGGGCTAATATGGCTGGCTATTACCAACAGGACGATAATTTTGTGTTTGAAGAAAACATACAGGCTGCTTACATAAACACAACAGCTCAATATGCAAAAACCACTGTTCAAATAGGCTTAAGGGTTGAAAACACCATTTCAACCGGCAAATCACTGTCATTGAATCAGATTGACAAAAAAAACTATCTCAACCTATTCCCTTCTGTTTTCGTTCAGCAAACACTTGAACCAAAGCAAACCATCGGGTTCAGATACAGCTACCGCATAGGTAGGCCTAATTATCATGATTTAAATCCATTTATCTGGATAAATGACCCTTATACATACAATTTAGGCAACCCCATGCTAAATCCGCAATTCACCCATACTTTGTCTGTTAACCACAACTACAAAAGCAAGCTTATGACCAGCGTGGGCTATAATTACACCCGGGATCTGCTTACCGAAGTAATTTATAACAATGATTCGACAAAAGCCATCTACCAAACCCGTGAAAATCTGGGCAGCTCGGTTGACTTTAACATATCAGAAACCGTTCAGTTTCAGCCTGCCACCTGGTGGAGAATTAGTGGAACACTTACAGGAATGTACAAAGAAGTTAACTCAAAACATGAAACCGGAGATCATTACAGCCAGTGGAGTTGCATTGGAAATGTGAGCAATAATTTCACGCTGCCGTATAAAATAAGTATGGAGTTGAGCGCAAATTACATGTCAAAACAGTTGATAGGAAACTTCATACTTAAATCCCGCCAAACCATTGATCTCGGATTAAAACGCAATGTGCTCCATGACAAAGGAAGCCTCAGAATATCGTTCAGCGATATTTTTAACACAGGCTCTACCGGAGCCACCATCAAAACCAAAAATGTATATGTTGACGTTGACAACCAATTTGAAACACAACGTTTGAACATTTCCTTTACTTATCGCTTTGGCAAAAGTGAATTTAAAACCCGTTCAAACCGCTCAACGGCTTCGAGTGAAGAAGAAGGCAGAAGTGCAAAATAATGGCGATGGCATAACGCAATCCATCTTATCTTTTAAATCCCCTTGTGAATTAACTCCAGGTTAACCAAGGGGATTTTGCATTTAGAACAGACAAGTTGTAAACAAATAAACAGCGGCCAAAAGTGTAACAACCTGATAGCAAACCTATTAAATCACACACAGGATCTTCCTCAATAAAAAAATTAAGTAAACTCAAGCTCCCGATTGTTATACAAAGAGGCCCATTGCTTGCGCAGTCATTTGCTTCATTTTAATTTTGCCACACTTAAATCATTGGTTATGAAACACACTTTAAATACATCCTGGAATGGAAATATGCAATTTGATGCATTGGTTAGCGGACACCATGTTATAATGGATGCTAATCCTGAAGTTGGCGGACAAGATGCCGGCCCCAGGCCCAAACAACTTATGCTGGCTTCTCTGGCCGGGTGCACCGGTATGGACGTTATTTCCATTTTAAAAAAAATGAGAATTGAGCCCAAGACCTTCAATATTCAAATAGAGGCTGAGATGACCGAAGAGCATCCAAAACATTACAGCAGCATGCACCTGATTTACGAATTCTCAGGAGACAACCTCGATATGGATAAGCTTAAAAAAGCCGTTGAATTGTCGCAGGAACGATATTGTGGTGTCTCAACGGTCTATAAAAAAGCAATGCCTCTGACCTTCGAAATTAAAATTGTGGAATAACACAAAAGCAGGCCGGCGAATGCAGGTTTCTGAAAAGAGCATACCCAATTCATCAGCCAGCCCAACACTTCACCTTCAATTCAAAAATTAAAAACAAAAAAACAAATAGTATGTTGTACACAAACCTTCATCACTTAATGACTGCAGCTGATCATCAGAAGCTTATCAATGAAAACGAAAACGTAATGATTTGCTGTGGCCGTATGGGCCCCATGTGTATTCCTGTATATGGAATTATGGAAGAGCTTGAAAGCGAATACACCCATGTGAAATTTGCCGATATGGAATTTGACAACCCTGAAGCATACGTTATTCGTGATGCTCCTGAAACCCGTGGCTTTATGGGAATTCCTTTTACCATGTACTATAAAAAAGGCAAACTGGTAAAAGCAACTTCTAGCATTCAGAGCATGAGCCAGGTAAAAGCTATCCTTGAGAAAGAATTTTCACCTGTAACAGTAAGCTAAACTACCAGCATCCTTCAGTTGGAAATGATGAAATGATGAATAACCCACAAGTACATCTCTCATAACCCCTTTGCCTGTAACAGCAAGGTGCGCTTTATCATCAACGCGTCATTTCCAACTACTTACAACCTTAAATTAAAGAAAGAACAGCATGTTACAATCAACTCACTTTGATGCCATAGTGATTGGTGGAGGGCCCGCCGGTTTAACGGCTGGTATTTACCTTTCAAGAGCCCGCCTTCGCACGCTCATCATCAGCGACGGTGTGCCTGGCGGACAAATGATACTTACACATGAAATAGCTAATTATCCCGGAGTAGAAAGCATTTCGGGCTACCAGCTTTCAAATATCATGAAAAAACAGGCCAAAAACTTTGGCTGCGAAATCAAATCAAATACAGCGGTAGTTGGCCTGAGCTTAGACAATGACATAAAAGAGGTCACTCTTTCTGACGGTCAGATTTATACTTCTGACGCCATCATTCTAACTCCGGGCGGACGTTCACGCACACTTCAGGTCGAAGGAGAATCACAATTTAAAGGTCGGGGGATCTCCTATTGTGCCACCTGCGATGGAGACTTTTTTACCGATAAGGAAATTGTAGTAGTTGGTGGGGGCAATTCGGCACTTGAAGAAGCAGTTTCACTTACAAAGTATGCTTCAAAAGTGACCATTGTGCACCAGTTTGATCATTTTCAGGCATTTGAATATGCGGTTGAAGAAGCCCGAAGCAATCCTAAAATCAATTTTGTCATGGAATCATCTATCATTCGCTTTCATGGCAATGACAAACTGGAAAGTGTTGATATCAAAAACCAGAAAACCGGAGAGATACAAAACTTCCGTACTGACGGAACCTTTATATTTATCGGATATGTTCCCAATACAGAATTTCTGAAAGGGACCATCAAGATGAACCAATGGAATGAAATTATTGTTGATAATGACATGGCCACCAGCCTTCAGGGAGTGTTTGCAGCCGGAGATTCCATTGTAAAACGTTACCGGCAAGTTACTACAGCTGTTGGCGATGCAACAGTTGCTGCACTTGCTGCTTCAAACTACATTCATCAATTAAAAACTAAAAGCCTGCACGAATCCTTAACCCACTAATTATGTCTGTATCACTTATCATTGCCGCCGCATTATTAACAGCATTTGTTGGCTATATGGTTTATTCATTCCGAAAAATGAAAACGATGGCTGCTGTTCCGGAAAGCGAAAAAATACTAACACTAACCGACAAGAACTTTAAAAACCAAACGCAAAAAGGGCTGGTTATGGTTGATTTCTGGGCAGAATGGTGTATGCCTTGCAAGGTTATGGGACCAGTATTGAATGAGCTGGCAGAAGATGAAAACTTTAAAGCTACCGTTGCCAAGCTGAATGTAGATCATTTTCAGTCTATTTCGCAACAACAGGGCGTAAGAGGTATTCCTACGCTGATTCTTTTTAAAAACGGCAAAGAGGTTGACCGGTTTGTGGGTGTAAAACCCAAAGATTTCCTGATTAAACAAATTGCCAAACATCAGGCTTAATTCTTAAAATTGTTTTCTTATGAACATCAGACAGTTAGCGGCCATTACCCTGATTCTTTTCGCTGGTTTGGCCAATGCACAATCTTCAAAAAAAGAAAATATGACCATTCTTCTTGAAAATGAAAGCAGGTTTAGCTTTGACGAGTCAGTAAACAAACTTACCGAATTGATAACTGCAAAAGGCTGGAAAATTACAGTAACACACGATTTGCAGGAAACCATGAAAAAAAACGGTAAATCGGTTTTACCTGTTAAAGTAGTTGAGCTATGCAATCCCGCTTATGCATATCAGATTTTAAGTGCTGATATATACAGAAGCGTTTCGCCGTTGCTGCCTTGCAGAATCTCTGTTTATGAAAAAACTGACGGCAAAACATACGTGTCAAGGATGAACGCTCCGGCTTTTGCTTCTTTGATAGGAGGAGAAGCTGAACAAACCATTCTGAAGGCTTACCATGATGCTGAAGAAATAATCCGGGAAATTTCTAAATAATCCTGAAAAACCAAAACCAACCAATCCCGCAATTATCTTCACTTTTACGAAGATAATCGCGGGATATTTTTTTCTGAAACTTCACTTTCAGCTCAATAATATTTTTTTCGAATCAATAATCCAACGTCAGAATCCTGCCCTTGGTAAAATTGAAAAACTGCTCTTTTTCGGCAATTTTTACACCCGGCATCAAATCTGCCGCGCTTTTGCCAGCAGCTTTCAGGCATGCCGGACATGCAAATACTGTAATGCCTTTATCTAACAGTATTTTTAATGATTCTTTCGAACTTGGGAAAGTAGGGTAACTTATATCCTGAGCATCATTCATAACCACTTCTATTCCTTTTATATCAAAATACACAAGCACATCCTTATCTTCAGCCATCATCACTGCCTGTTTAAGAGCCATAACAACTTTATGAGGATCATTGGTACCGCTTGAAATGTGATAAAAAACACCATCACGGGGCGCAATAACAGTTGAATCAGCAACAACGCTAACTTCCTTTTCAATTGTTTGCCTGCACGAAGAGGCCATAAATAAAAGGGCGATAAGCCCAAAGAGTAACTTTTTCATCATCGCTTTTTTTAATATTTAATTGCTAAGTTATTGAAAATAACGATATAAAATATAAGCGATAGAATCTTTTTCAATCGTAAAATTTATGATTTCAGTCCATATCTGGCATCTGAATTAGTTTTTGTCTCAAATCCATCAATTGACGGTATTGGTCAGGCTTGCGGGCTTTCAATCTGTAAAGCCTGAGTTTGCCAATTAATTTACGCAAATATTTATAATGATAAAAAACAAACAAACCGGCAAATGGCCATGAGATCAATGAAATAACAGTTAACAGTCCGTTCCCTGTTATTATCCAGACAATTACCATTAGCAAAACATACCATAAAGGGAATAACACAAACCCCAATCCAAAATTTACAGAACTGATAAACTGTTTGTCTTTCATCATGTTTGCAATTTTCTGGGGAAGTTTATAAGGTATATAATTGAACACCATGCCATAAAGATGAACTGGCAGAAGCAAAACTGAAAGCATGAACAAAAGTATGAACATCCATGCAGATGGAAGTTTTGACTCAAAGAGTTTATTTTTTAAACCATATTTTTGAAGCAGGTTATGATATGCCTGAAGGTCGGACTTTGCCTGGCCCAAATCCAGTCTTTTTATTGATGAAGCATTTTCAATCAACTGAATTACTTCACGCGAAGCAAAAAATCTGTTTACCCTGTTATCGGTCAGGCCTGAAGCCGAAAGTTGGGCAGGCACCATGATATCGGTAAGCGATATAATCTCCTTATAGTTTTCCACGTTTTCAACGTGAATCATTATTTTTTTGATAGCCAGAGCTAAATCATCGCGCAATTGAGCTATGGCTTTTTGTGGATTATCTTTATACAATCCGTAATAATCAGCAATGGCGATGGGAGGGCCATAATTGACCAAAAGATGAGTTCCGGCTTTCTGATAGCTTGAATAGTCGATACCAACAGGAACAATATGCAGATTTAAATTAAAGTCACTGCTTTCTTCTGCCAGGAAAGCTATGCGGCATATTCCCTTTTTAAGTTGCTGTAAGTGTTTGATAGAAGTATGTGTACCTTCGGGCAACAAGGCAAGCGGCAATCCGGCTTTCAGCACCCTTACTGTATCTTCAAAAATCTGTTGATTATTACCCATCGCATCAAAGCCATCGCGGATACGATAAACCGGAAGCATTTTAAGCAAATTCAACAATGCAGCAATGGCCTTTTTTTTGAAAATATCGGCTCGTGCCAAAAAAACGACTGGCCGGTTGGCCGCAAACAGAACAGCCAAGGCATCCATTAAGGCATTTTGATGATTGGCTGCATAAATCAAAGGAACACCCCGGGGAACATTCTCGCGACCAGTTACAGTCATGCGGCGGTAATAAATCCTGAAAAAGAATTTTGCCAACCTGAACAATAAAAAATACCGGAAGGAAGGTTTTACAATGTCTGGCTTTTTCATCAGATTACGAATCAGTAAATTTATGAACAGGACGCCAGTAAGACCAAAGCGAAGCCATGCCCAAACCTGCGACAATATGCCATATGCCCCACCATGCTGCAATAAATGCCATACCTCCGATATTTAGCTCCGGTGGGAAAATTTTTGGATTAAAAAGCAAAACCAGCCCCAGTCCTGAATTCTGTATGCCGGTTTCGATAGAAATGGTGCGTCTGTCGCGTCGGTTGAGGCCAAAAAACCCAGAAAACATATACCCGGTAGTAAGTGCCAGGATATTATGTATGAGCACGATGATAAATATCCAACCCATATATTCTATAAAGTACTCATAATTATTGCGGAAAGCAAGGATTACAAATGCCCCGAAAATTACCAGAGAAATCTGTTGTATGGGTTTTTGAATTTTGCGGGTAATATGTGGCAGTTTTTGCGAAAAAAAGATGCCAGCTATAACCGGAATACCTAATAATATTACCACTGTCTGAAACATTTCAAACGGGTTAATATGAATTGGCCTTAACAATGGCGAAGTTGTAGAGTATAAGCCGCCCCAGAATGCAAAGTTCAACGGTGTAAAAAACACAGCCAGCATAGTTCCCAGAGCTGTTAAACTAACAGAAAGTTCGACATTGGCTTTGGCTACGCTGGATATAAAATTGGATATATTTCCTCCCGGGCACGAAGCCACAAGCAGCATCCCAAATGCAACTGAAGGTGTAATAAAGCCCCCCAGCAACCATACAGCCAGAAAAGTTACAGCCGGCAAAACAAGAAATTGACTGCCAAGCCCTACTAAAACCTGGCGTGGATTTAAAAAAATATCTTTAAAACTCTCCCATTTTATACCCAGTGCAACCCCAAACATAATAAATCCGATGGAAATATTCATCAAATGAAGACTGGCCTGACTGAAGTTCAGCCTGATGGAATCAAGCAATAAAAGATCATCGTGCATATACTAATCCCTCTGGCTTCAAATTAACAACTTCTCAAAAATAACAAAAAAAATACCATGCAGTGAATAACCCATCATGTGAAAAAAGATCAATCAGCCGGCTCAATTTTAACAATATTATTTTCAAATTCAACAATATCGCCCGGCCTGAGCTTTTTCCTTTTTTGTAACTCAGTTTCACCATTTACTTTTACCAAGCCTTCGGTGATACACTGATTGGCTTCACCTCCGGTTTCAACAAGGTTCAACAGTTTAAGCAATTGATTTAACTGAATATATTCGTGACCTTCTAATTTAAATTCTACCATATAATCTGATTTAGCGAGCAAAGGTAAAGTATTGGATGGTTAAACAATAAGGATAATCAGCTTCCATCATGACAAATATCCATCCGGTTCAACCGTAATATAACTAAACTATCTGCGCTTAAGCAAAATTAACATTCAAGCATTTAACATGATTAATCTGTTGATTTTCATTTGAATATACGTAATAAAATGATTAACTTCGTAAGAATGAATCCGAATGCAAATTACATGTAACCCGAACCAAAGAAGACCATGTATAAGGTAATTGTAGTATCGGATGGCACCGGACGTACAGCCCGTCAGGCATTAAATGCCGCGCTCACCCAGTTTCCGGGTACAGAGGTAGAGATTATCGTTCACAGTCAAATAAGAACTCCCTCACAAATCCGAAAAATTGTCGCCAGTGCTTCAAGAACGGGCTCTTTGGTTGTACACACGCTGGTAACAGATTCGCTGCGTGAATTAATTTTGCGCGCCAGCCACCAATCCAACGTTCAAACCATCGACCTGATGGGGCCGCTACTCGACCGACTTTCCAATGAATTCATATTTAAGCCATCGCAACAGCCTGGATTATTTCATCGTCTGAATAAAGAATATTTTGAACGAATCGATGCGATACAATTTACTTTTAACCATGACGACGGCCAGCGTGTTGAAGAGCTGGCCGATGCAGAAATTGTGCTTTTGGGTGTTTCACGAACCTTTAAAACCCCTTTGAGTATTTACCTTGCCTATAAAGGCTGGTTTGCAGCCAACGTTCCTGTGATATTAAACATTGAGCCGCCAGAAATCCTGCGGCGGATTAATCCTTCAAAAATATTTTGTCTCACCACCAATGTAAGCCGTTTAACTGAACTACGCCGTACCCGTCACCAAAGGCTGGGAGGAGCATCCGGCAATTATGCGAATCCTGATTTTGTATTCCACGAAATACAATATGCGTTGAAATATTACCACCAAAACCCTGCCTGGCATATCATTAATGTTGCATCCAAATCTATTGAAGAAATTGCCACTGAAATATTGGCCATCAGGTCAGGTGGCGACAATGAGGACACAGATGAATATTAACCACCAGAAACACCCAACAAAAGACTTGAAGCTGAACATTCTATAAAACATATCACAAAACCTGCTAAGGAAGAGAAATGGCATACCGGAAACATAATTCACTTTTAGTGACTTACACCGAAGCTGAACGAAAGCGGGAAATTTTACTAAATTTGCCGCTTCAATCAGATTCCGGCGCATGAAAGACATCTTTACACCCACAGAATACAAATTACAATCACAAGCAACAGGTAAAATCTTTGAAGACAGCGGCTGGATGCTCGATGCAACAGACGAAGAAACACCTTCACTTATCAGAGCCATCTACAGGAAAAAACAAATCGCGTTAAGAGATGATTTACCAGGACTGTACCGGTTTGCCGACTGGCTTCCTGTAAGCAGGGTATTAAAAGGCTCATCAGCTCCGATAACATACAAGAGCAAAGGGCTGGCTCAGGCGCTCGGCATGAGTAACCTGTGGATAACCTTCAGTGGTTACTGGCCTGAAAAAGGAGCTCACATGACTACCTGCTCATTTAAAGAAACGGAGGCTTATTCAGTATGCGGACGACTGAACCCGGCACAGCAAAAAGTACTGGTAGTAGCATCAGCCGGTAACACAGCCCGGGCCTTTGCCAAAGTCTGTTCCGACAACCATATTCCGCTATTGCTATGTGTGCCTCACGACTATATCAATGCCCTTTGGTTTGATAAACCGCTGAATGATTGTGTAAAGCTTGCCGTTACAGCTTTTGGAAGTGATTATTTTGACGCTATCCATTTATCGAATCTGGCAACACAGTGTAATGGTTTTTTAGCTGAAGGCGGGGCAAAAAATGTGGCCCGCCGTGATGGAATGGGAACCACCACTCTTTCAGCAGTAACTACCATCGGTCAAATACCTGATTACTATTTTCAGGCTGTAGGAAGTGGAACAGGAGCCATTGCTGCATGGGAAGCAAACCTGCGATTGATAGAGGACGGGCGATTTGGCAACAACAAAATGAAACTGATGGTTTCACAAAATGCGCCCTTCCTGCCTATTTACGAAGCCTGGAAGGCAGGCTCACGGGCCATGTTGCCTTACAATGACGATATTGCCCGCGAACATGTTACTGAAATTGAAGCCAAAGTGCTCTCAAACCGCAAGCCTCCTTATCCGGTTATTGGCGGATTATATGATGCGATGTGCGATGCTGGCGGCGATGTACTGAAAGCAACCAACCTGGAAGCCCGCAATGCCAAGGAGCTGTTTTTTGAAACTGAAGGCATTGATATTTATGCGGCATCAGCCATTGCTACGGCTTCACTCGCCAATGCCGTAAAAAACGGGACGATTGATAAAGAAGCCCTTGTCATGCTAAATATTACCGGCGGAGGTGAAGAGCTCTTCAAAAGCAACCACAGTTTGCATTATTTGGAGCCCGATCTTATTTTTGGCATTACTCCAACTCCGGAAGAGGTCAAAGAAAAACTATCGGAACTCAAGTGGAAATTTGACTAAACACTGCAACCTCACATTCAACTACTTTCTTAACAGTATTCTAAAAGTAGTACCCTTACCGGGAACAGAAGATTTCACAAAAATCTTCCCGTCGTGATTCTCATGAATTATTCGCTGTGCCAGCGACAAGCCAAGCCCCCAACCCCGCTGTTTGCTGGTATAACCGGGATTGAAAATGTTTTTCTGCATTTTTTTCGGAATGCCCTTTCCGGTATCGGATACATCTATAATCACAAACCTGTCTTCTTCTTCAATATTGATATTGATGCTTCCCTGGCCAGCCATCGCATCCACGGCATTCTTTACCAAATTCTCAATTACCCAGTCGAACAGAGGTGAATTCAGCATAGTAAGTATTATAGCGCCCTGTGGAGGGTTGATGGTAAAACTTACTTTTTGCGATGTTCTTGTTTTGAGATATGAAATGGAATTATAAACCACTTCTACTACATTTTCCGTTTTAAGATTTGCAGCTGAACCAATTTTCGAAAAACGCTCCGTAATGGTATTCAATCGATTAACATCCTTCTGTAATTCAATAATGGTTTCGTTTCCTACATCTTTTGTTTTCAAATACTCCACCCATGCCATCATTGAAGAGAGTGGTGTGCCCAGCTGATGAGCAGTTTCCTTAGCCAAGCCTACCCAAACCTGATTTTGCTCTGACCGCCTGGCGGTGCTGAAAAGCAGATAGGCTATCAATAAAAAGATACTTACAATGGCAAGCTGAATATAAGGATAATAGCGCAGTTGGGTGAGCAAAAATGAATCCTGATAATAGATATAATGCTTACTGCCTGCAATCACAATTTCTATTGGCTCATTGTAAGTAGCCATATCCTCAACAGTAGCTTTGATATAAATTGAGTCATTTACTTTGGTGGAATCAATTTTACCCCATGCAACCAGCTTGGTTCTGGTACTATCGGTAATAATTACAGGCACCGAAGCCGAATTATTTACCACTTCCATAAAAAATGACTGAACCAAATCGTCAAGAACCACCTTCAGTTCAGAAAAAAGATGTGAATCCTTGTAGTAAAAATAATTGAGGTTACCGTTATAATAATCAATTTCAATAGGCGGATAGACCGAAAACTCCATTTTGAGTTCAGGCGTAAGTTCCGGAACAGTATCGATATCAAAATCGACATTTTTTACACCTGTAATCTTTCCTTCGGGGTCGGCCAGAATAACCGGGATGGAGGTATTGCTTTCAATAATTTTCAGATAAAAGCCAAGGGCCACATCATCGTCAGCCTGAGGTATTCTAACCATCGTTTCGGCCAGCAATTCAACCCTTTTTCGCTCTTCAATCCTTATCTGGTCAAAAAATTCGCCTGTATAATTTACAAGATTCGCCCGTTGTTGTATAGCATTGGCCCAGGTTGTAATTTTACTCCTTTCGTCTTTGGCAATATTGCGCACCAAAGTATTGGTATACCAAAGTGATACACTGACAATCACCAGAGCGATCAAGAATAACCATCGCTTCCAGGTTTTCTTTTGTTCATAAATATTGGTTACACGCGGTCTGATAAGTTTACGCAGATTCATTTTTCAGCAATTAGAAAGACAAATATCGCTTTTTTAATTCAGGATAACGATTGATTTTTTGTTTTAGGCCGGGTGTGACCCCTCCCAAACCCCCTTTCCCCTGTTTATTTCCATTATAAAAATGAGAAAAATCAATCTCTCTGTCATAAAAAGCACCATGGGCACAAAGCCAAATTACTTATCTTCATCCCATTCAATTTCAAATTGAACCTGATTTTTAGGTTTGACATTCTCAGGCTTAAGTTTGCCCGGACTGAATTCGCGCCTGATTGCTTCGCGCAATTCGTATTTTTCCTGTTTAAAATCATTGGCTATTTTCTTTACTACAGCTTTAGGATCGTATTTGATAACCGGATTATCAACAGTACCTGTCATATGCAGAAAAAGGCGGGTTTGGCCTAGTCCATCCTCTTCAACGGAGGCAGGAGGTGGAATGTTTTTCCGGCGTTTGTTTTTACGCAGGTCAGACATTAAAACACTGAAATGGTAATCGATATCATTGCCGAAAGTGTGCGCGCCATAACCCTGAAGATTTAATGCCGAGGACTTTACTTCCATTTCCGGAATTACAATGGTTTTTTGCGTAATTTCAATACGGTTGCGCAGCGTTGAGATTTTCACACTTTTTAAATCCTCTTCATCCAGAAACCTCGAAAGGGCTTGCATAGGTTCAAACTTAATCAGTTCACCATCTCTGATTTCAACATCAGCAACAGCTGAAACACTTGCAGCATCAGTTTCAAATTTTGTGTTCAGAACAGAGGCATACTGCAGGGTGGCATCTCCCCGGCCATGTATATGGCGGCTTTGGAGTTTTGTTTGCCCAAAGTCGTTAAACTCATAGAACATTCGCGAGATATCCACATCGGTAAGACGGGCATTGCAAATAAATCCGGCATGATCTCCATATCGTCCATTGAGTAACATATTTGCTGTTATCTGACCATCTACAGCTTTAAACACCAGATTTTCTGCCCGCAGCACATTATCTTCCAAATTCAAATTTCCACTCAATTTTTGGGCAGTAAATTTTCTATAAGATAATTCATCAATAACAAATTTGGTTTTGAAGCCCAGGTTTTGAGGGAAAATTGAGGCTTCGGTGGCTGAATCATTTTCTGCTGCAACCATTGCCATCAAATCCTCCAATCTGAGTTTACGGGCTTTGAGTGAAGCATCAAAATAGAGAGGTTGGTTTTTAAGCATCGCCCATCGTGCAAGATTATCAAAGAAACCTGTAATACTCAGCTGACTTTCGCCTGCTGTAAAGTCCAACCCCTCAACATAAACTTTGCCAGATTTCAGTTCAAAACGGCCATTTATATCAGCAAATTCCAATCCTGAATCTTTCATCCTGAAGCCAGTATTTGTTAAACTTAACTGACCCGATGCCAGTTCAGCCATATGCAATCCGTCGAACATATTCCCCTTATAATGCACATCGGCCAATAGATTACCTTCGAGATTACTTACCTTATTTAAACTCATAAAACCAGCCACATCACTCAATTCAAGACTGGCCTTCATGCTCAAATCCAGCATGGGTTGTTGAAAATTCTCAAGAATTAGTTTGCCTCCAATTCTTCCGTTGCGCGTTAAACCGCTGAATTGTTGCACCTCCAGTTTATCGGGGCCATAACTCTGGTTGTAATCAAAACGGCCCTTTACTTCAATTTTGGTAATACGGGCTCCGCTTTCACGATGGGCAAGCGTGCCATTATGAATGCTGAAATTGACATCTAACGAAGGAAATTTCCTGTCATCCCATTTACCGGCTATTTTAGCCTCAACAGTCAGACGGCCATCCGGCTCCAGATTCTTATACGATTCGGTCAAAAACAAAGGCAATGTATGGATAAGCTGCTTTATGGCCACATCCTGTGCCGACAAGGTAACATTCAGAAAATTTGCCTTCTTACCATAGCCAATGCTTCCGGCTATAAGGGTATGAATACCGTCGAGATTCAACCGCGCTTTTTTAACACTTAAAATTCCGGAAATTTCATTTACCTGCATAGAAGCCTCTATTGTTGCCAAAGAGGTAAGCGCATAGTCTTTCTTATCAAACAGTAATCGGTTGGCTATAAACTTCCCGCTAATTAAAAGACTATGTTGTTGTTGGCCCATCATTCCCCTTAAAGTAAAGTCAGGAATTGCCAAAGCAATATCTGCATTTGCAGGGATACTCCTAAAATAGCATTCTGAGTTGCGAAAATGCACCCGCTGAAGATCAAAATTAACCGCAGCATCTGTTCCTTTATTGCCTTTCTTCCAGATTTGAAAATTATTATTTCCTTCGGGTCCAATCCACAGGGCAATGCTTGAGCGATTAATTTCGAGGCTTCGGATTTTGTAATTGTTGGTCATCAGACTAAAAATGCTGAATTTCAAAGCAATACGATTAGCGTGTAATAAACCCGGAGCATCAGGAAGAAGTTTTGAAGGCTTGATTTCCACATTTTTAAAAACCACCGCAGCATCAGGAAAGCTTCTGATGAGTGTGAATTCAATCTCACCAATTTCAACCGGAACCAGTAAATGCCGGTTAATTTCACTCACAACCAAACCTTTGACTTTGTCGCCATAAACCAATCCGGCAACAAAGAGTAAAGTAACCAAAAACAGGATAGTACCGGTTAAAATGACGGCATATCTGAGCAATCGCTTTCTAAGAGGTGAAATAACTTTCATTACACTGCCCGAATAATATCAACGAAATTAACGTAATAAACAGCAGTTCATTGCGCTTGTTTTGAATGAAGTAAAGAATGTACAGGAAGCAGAAATAATTCAGTATCAGGGATATTAAAATGACAGAGTTATGTAATCGCATTTTTCACTGCAGAAATAATTCCTTCAGCATCAAAACCGCACTCTGCATATAAAAGTTCGGGTTTACCCTGTGTAATATATCTGTCAGGAATACCCAGGCGTTTGACATTTTTCTCATAGCCTTGGTCAGCCATAAACTCCAGCACAGCGCTACCCAAACCACCCAGGGTAGTACCATCCTCAACCGTAATAATATGGGTATATTTTTGAAAGACTTCGTGCAAAAGCCTTTCATCCAAAGGTTTCAGGAAACGCATATCATAATGACCTGTTGAGATTCCTTCCTGTAGCAGCCTATTACAAGCTTCAGCGGCAAAATTGCCCGGATGCCCGATGCTCAGGATTGCCACTTTTTCACCTTCACGCAGTTTTCTGCCTGTACCCACTTCGATTTCCTCGAACGGGTTTTTCCAGTTATTTGACATGCCACGGCCACGGGGATAACGGATCACAAAAGCCCCTTTACCGGGCAACTGAGCGGTATACATTAGGTTACGCAGTTCTGCTTCGTTCATGGGCGCTGAAATTGTGAGGCCCGGTATTGCCCTGAAATAAGCCAAATCGAAAGCGCCATGATGCGTTGGACCATCTTCACCTACCAGGCCTCCACGATCGAGGCAGAAAACAACCTGTAATCCCTGCAATGCAACATCATGAATAACCTGGTCATAAGCGCGTTGCATGAATGAAGAATAGATGTTACAAAATGGTATCAGGCCACGGGCTGCCATTCCGGCCGAAAAAGTTACGGCATGTTGTTCAGCAATCCCCACATCAAAAGCTCTGTGTGGCATTACCGACATCATCATATTGAGTGAACAACCCGACGGCATGGCAGGCGTAACACCCACAATCTTCTCATTTTTTTCGGCAAGTTCAATAATGGTTTTACCAAAAACATGCTGATATTTTGGTGGAAGACTTTTACATGGTTTCTCAATAATTTCACCGGTTGTTTTATCAAACATTCCCGGCGAATGGTAAAGAATCTGGTCTTGTTCAGCTTTTTCGAATCCCTTTCCCTTAACTGTAATCACATGCAGCAATTTAGGCCCCGGAATTTTCCTGAGGTCAGTCATGAGCTTGGTCAGGCGTATTACATCATGCCCGTCAACAGGCCCAAAATACCTGAGATTAAAAGCCTCAAACAAATTGCTTTTTTTCAGAATGGTTGATTTCAGAGCATTACCAACCTGTTTCACAACAGCCCTGGAATTTTTACCATAACGGGTATTACCGCCCATAAGTTGCCAAACCTTATCTTTTAGTTTGTTGTATGCACGGGAAGTAACAATATCGAGTAAATATTGGCGCATTGCTCCAACATTCTTATCAATGGCAATACCATTATCATTCAAAATAACCAGCAAATTTGTATTGGACACCCCGGCATTATTGAGGGCTTCCATGGCCATGCCACCGGTCATTGAACCATCGCCAATTACAGCAATATGTTGTTCAGTAAAATTTTGCTGAAGTTTTGCCGCCACAGCCATTCCTAAAGCGGCAGAAATTGAAGTGGAGGCATGTCCCACGCCAAAGGCATCGTATTCACTTTCGGCCATTTTCGGGAAACCACTTATGCCCTGATAGGTGCGATTGGTATGAAAAACATCACGCCGGCCTGTAATAATTTTATGAGCGTAAGCCTGATGACCAACATCCCAAATTAGCTTATCAACCGGTGTATTAAAAGCATAGTGAATGGCAACAGCAAGCTCAACGGTTCCCAGACTGGCCCCTAAATGACCAGGATTGGACGAAATAACATCAATAATAAACTGCCTGATTTCATCACACAAAAGCGGAAGAGCCTCTTCGTCGAGTTTGCGCAAGTCGGCAGGCGAATTAATTTGATTTAACAATCCTGTTTTTTTTGTATGCATTGGGCAAGCTGTAAGTGTGCCGGCAAATTTACGAATAATCGGCCAGTGTTGATAAAATAGAAACGGTACGTTAACTGCCTGTCATTTATACGAAAATTACGAAAGCAAGATAAAAACTACAATTAAGCTTAAGCATACATTTCTGTTTCACAAGTGATTAAACACCAAAAAAAGAAGCCAAAAGTAAAAATCAAACCGGCTTTAACTATTTGAGAGCGCTATAAAAGGGCTATCATTTAACATTTTTTCACCTTGGGCAGGTAAATGTATTACTTTTGCAGGCTGTATTCTATATAAGAAAAAAAATGAATATAATCATAGCCGGCGATGGCGAAGTCGGATTTCACCTGGCCAAGATGCTGTCTGGTGAAAATCACAATATTACCATAGTTGACCCTCATCAGGAGCTACTCAAACTGATTGAATCACATTCTGATTTGATGACCATAACCGGAGATTCAACTTCCATCAGAGTATTGGAGCAAGCCAACATCCGAAGGGCCGACCTGCTGATTTCGGTGGTGCATGACGAAAAAATTAACATTACCACCTGCGTTCTTGGTAAAAAACTGGGCGCCAAACGTACGATAGCACGAATCAACAATACAGAATATCTGACGATAGAAAACCGCGAGATTATGCGCTCACTGGGCATAGACGCGATGGTATGCCCTGAACGTATTGCCTCAAAAGAAATTGTCAGGCTGCTCAGTCAAACTGCTGCAACTGAAATTTTTGATTTTTCAGAAGGACGATTATCTCTTTTCCTTATCAAACTCGACGAAAAGGCTGCAGTACTCAACAAAACACTAACCCAGATTGCCAAAGAAAATCCAAAGCTTGACTTCAGAGCCATTGCCATTCACCGCAACAATAAAACAATAATTCCTAAAGGAGAAGACGAATTTAAGGTTGGCGATTTGGCTTATGTCATAACAAAACCTGATGGAATTGATGCCTTATTAAGACTTGGCGGTAAGCAAAAACAGGAAATCAGAAATGTGATGATTGTGGGCGGAGGACGTATTGGCCGTAAAACAGCCAGGCGTCTGGAACGTGATATGAATGTCAAACTGATTGAAATTGACAAGGATCGCTGCTTAAACCTGATTGACCAGCTTGAACACACCTTAATTATCAATGCCGATGCACGCGACATTGAACTGCTCGAAGATGAGGGAATCCGCAATATGGATGCCTTTATTTCAGTTACCAACGATTACGAAACCAATATTCTTACTTGCTTGCTGGCTCAGCGTTACGGCGTAAAAAGGGTTATTCCGCTGGTTGAGAATATAGACTATATCGGAATTTCGCAAAGCATTGGCATAGAAACCATTATAAACAAGAAGCTTATCACTGCATCATATATTGTTCGTTTTACCATGGATGCGGAGGTAACTTCAATCAAATGCCTGAGCGGAATTGATGCCGAAGTACTTGAATTTGTTGTTAAACCTGGAGCTTATGTTACCAAAAAACCCATAAGAAGCATTGATATTCCAAAGGGCAGTATCATCGGTGGTATTGTTCGCGGCCTGCAGAGTTTTATTGCAATCGGCGATTTTCAGATTCAGGAAGGCGATAAAGTGGTGATTTTTGCACTACCCGAAGCCATCAATAAAGTTCAGGCTTTGTTCAATTAAATTTTTAATATCTTTCCGGGCAAATTCTTCTCACTTGCTGTTATGGCCAATCCAGGCAAAATAAATCTCAGAGCCATTGTTAAAGTCACCGGGTTACTTATGGTGATTGAAGGTTTATTTATGCTAAGTTGCCTGGGGTTTTCTATCTGGTACGACCGTGATTTTGCAAACAATCTGAGCTTTTTCAATCCCAACCACGATTTTCTTCCATTGCTGGTTTCCGGTTCAGGTATTTCGATAATCGGCCTTCTTTTATGGATAGCGAATAAAAGACTGGAACAAAACTCTATCGGAAAACGCGAAGGCTATATCATCGTTTCATTTTCCTGGATCATCATATCCCTTTTTGGGGCGATACCATTTTTAATAAGCGGAGTCGCTCAAAATTATACGGATGCATTTTTTGAAACAATGTCAGGCTTCACCACCACCGGGGCTTCCATATTTACTGATATTGAATCTATTCCGAAAGGAATTCTTTTCTGGCGCAGTCTTACTCACTGGATAGGCGGAATGGGAATTATTGTGCTTTCATTAGCTATTCTTCCAATTTTAGGTATTGGTGGTATGCAGTTATTTGTGGCTGAAGTGCCCGGTATAACACCCGACAAGTTGCACCCTCGCATCAAGCAAACTGCCAAAAGATTATGGGGAATTTATGTACTTCTTACTTTGGTTTTAACCATCTTGCTCATGTTTGGAGGCATGAATCTTTTCGATGCCCTTTGCCATGCTTTTGGCACACTTGCAACTGGCGGCTTTTCAACTAAAAACGACTCTATTGCAGGCTTTTCCCCCTACATACAGTATGTGATCATTATTTTCATGTTTCTGGCCGGAACCAACTTTACACTCCATCATTTTGGCCTGAAAGGACATCTCAAAAAGGTATGGGATAATGAAGAGTTTCGCAATTACCTTTATTTATTGGTTGCATCGTCCGTTATTATCGCCCTGGCCCTGTTTTTTATTCAGGGCGATACGGCTGAAAAATCATTTCGCGATGCGTTATTTCAGGTTGTTTCCATCGTTACCACCACTGGTTACATAACCACAGATTATCTGCTCTGGCCTTTCTTTGCCTGGTTTCTCATTTTTCTGTTGATGTTTACTGGAGGTTGCGCGGGTTCTACAGGCGGAGGCATAAAAATGGTACGCATTCTACTGCTTTTTAAAAACAGTTTACTCGAACTAAAACGACTCATACATCCGCAAGCCATAATACCTGTAAGGCTCAACAGAAAGTCAGTACCACAAAGCATTATTTTTAATGTACTTGCCTTTTTCCTTATTTACATCATCATTTTTGCATTTGGGTCATTGGCCATGTCAATGATGGGCCTTGAGTTTGAATCTGCAGTTGGTTCTGTTGCCGCCTGCATTGGCAATATAGGCCCGGGGCTTGGACAGGTTGGGCCGGTTCTTAATTTTTCATTGGTTCCCGACCCCGGTAAATGGCTTTTATCGCTTTTAATGCTTCTGGGAAGGCTTGAGCTCTTTACAGTGCTTATCCTCTTTTCACCAGCTTTCTGGAGAAGTTAACAACAAATAAATAGCACGCTCAGGCAGGCAGTTTTATGTATCAGTTCAAATTCCGGCCAATTTTTAAGATTATAGGCATTTTGCTGGTGATTGAAGGCGTGTTTATGCTTTCATGCATTCCCTTTTCTGTTTATTTTGGAAGTGCCGACCTTCTGCCCATTCTTGAATCAGCGGCTATTACCATTGCCGCAGGAGGAAGTTTGTGGTTTGTTCGCCGTAAGTATGATGAGCACGACATTGGTAAGCGTGAAGGCTATCTGATTGTTAGTCTCACCTGGGTTATTATTTCTCTTTTCGGAGCCCTTCCCTTTTATATCAGCGGTGCCATCCCTTCATTTACAGATGCATATTTTGAAACCATGTCGGGATTTTCAACAACCGGTGCATCTATTCTCAAAGACATTGAGGCAGTGCCCAAAGGTTTGCTTTTCTGGCGAAGCATGACACACTGGATTGGAGGAATGGGAATTATCGTACTCTCCATAGCTATTCTTCCCTTTCTTGGATTTGGAGGCATGTCGTTGTTCTGGGCTGAGGTGCCCGGCCCCGAAAAAGAAAAGCTCCATCCTCGTATTGCCGAAACAGCACGCCGCCTGTGGGGAATTTATGTATTGTTAACTGTTGCCATGGTTATACTGCTTTTACTGGGCGGAATGAACCTGTTTGAATCATTATGTCATGCTTTCGGAGCCATTTCCTCAGGAGGATTTTCACCTAAAAACACCAGCCTGGCAGGCTATTCGCCATACATTCAATATGTTGCCATTTTCTTTATGTTCTTGGCCGGAACCAACTTTACGCTGCATTATCTGCTGCTACACGGCAAAGTTAAAAAAGCGCTGGGGGGGCAGGAGTTTAAAGCTTACTTACTGGTACTGCTTATTCCAACTGCTGTGATAGCCACATCCCTGGTTCTTGAACGAGGTTACCAGATTGAGCAAGCTGTACGCGGTGCCATGTTTAGCGTTGTGAGTATAGTTACCTGCACCGGATTTGCCACCGAAGACTATATGCTATGGCCTTTTTATGCCTGGTTTTTAATCTTTCTGTTGATGTTTGCAGGAGGGATGGCCGGTTCAACCTCAGGCGGAATCAAGATTGTTCGCCATGTGCTGCTTTTTAAAAATGTAGCTATGGTTATTAAAAAGCAAATACACAAATCGGCAGTTATTCCTGTACGACTCGACAACAAACCTGTGAGTCCGTTAATTATTCATAATGTACTGGCTATATTTGTTTTATATATTTTCACATTCGGCATCGGATCACTGTTACTAACGGCCTCCGGTCTGGATGTAATATCGAGCATGGGCTCTGTTGTAACCTGCATGGGAGGCATTGGTCCTGGCCTGGCTACCACGGGGCCTGTTGCCAATTATGCTCATCTTCACGACTTTGCCAAATGGGTCCTTTCTTTTTTAATGCTACTGGGAAGGCTTGAGTTATTTACCCTGTTTATTATCTTTCACCCCGCTTTCTGGCGCCGTTAGTCTGCAGTTTTTGCCAAAATACCACGGCAGAAAATATTTAGCTTACCTTTGCTGCCGATTATGACCAGCAAATCCATTCCAACATACCGCCGCATCTGGGAAATTTCATTGCCCATTATTCTCAGTCTGGTTGCCCAGAATATCGTTAATGTAACAGATACTGCTTTTTTGGGCCGAGTAGGCGAAGTTGAGCTTGGAGCCTCTGCTATTGCAGGGCTGTTTTACATTTCCCTGTTTATGCTTGGATTTGGATTTGGCATTGGCGGCCAAATTCTGATGGCTCGTCGGAATGGCGAAAGAAACTACCAGGAGATAGGCAAAATCGTAGACAACAGCCTGTACTTTCTTATGGGAATGGGGCTTGTATTATTTATATTGATTAAGTTCTTTTCTCCGGTCATGCTCAGGCCTATGATTGAGTCAGAGGCCATTTTTAACGCCAGCAACGATTTTCTTCAATACCGCATTTACGGAATTTTCTTTGCCTTTGGCAATGTTTTGCTGCGAGGATTCTTTATTGGCACTACCAACACCCGAGTGCTTACCTATAATGCCCTTATTATGGCCGGCACAAATGTTTTTCTTGACTACGCCCTGATTTTCGGGCATTTTGGCTTCCCTCAAATGGGCATTAAGGGAGCCGCCATCGCTTCATCCATTGCCGAAGCCGTTTCAGCAGTCTATTTTTTCTATTATACCTTTAAAATGGTTGATTTGAAAAAGTATAACCTCTTTAACTTTGGAAAGATCGACTGGTCAATTGTGCGCAAAACACTTGATATTTCGGTATTTATCATGGCCCAGTATTTCATCTCGCTGGCAGCCTGGTTTGTTTTCTTTATGATTGTTGAAAAAATGGGGCAGCGCGAACTAGCTATTTCAAACATCATTCGCAGTGCCTATCTGGTGCTGATGATTCCGATTTTTGCCTTTGGCTCTACCACCAACTCATTGGTGAGCAATATGCTCGGGCAAGGTAAACCCGATCATGTAATTCCTGTCATCAGAAAAATTGCCCTGCTTAACTTTCTTCTCATCGGAAGCATTGTGTTAGTTTCGGCATTTATTCCACGATTGCTTATCTCTGTTTATACTTCAAATGCCGAGCTTATCACGCAAACCATTCCTTCCTTTTACGTTATAATGTCAGCTTTACTGCTTTTCTCTTTCTCAAGTATTATGTTTAATGGTGTTTCAGGTACCGCCAACACGGCTACTGCTCTGGGTATTGAGCTGATAACCATTATCGTTTACCTGATTGTGGCCTATATTCTGGCTGTTCACCTCCGATTGAGTATCGAATATGTGTGGTCTTGTGAAATTGTATATTTTCTTATGCTGGGACTTTTATCCTATATATACCTTCGTTCGGGCAACTGGCGAAAAAAACAGCTTTAAAATCAGAGAATGAAGAACATCTGATTCAGCACTCAATAATCCGGCATTACAAGTTTAGCCATCCTTAATCCCACCTTCGCATTGCACTCAAGGCATTATACAACATTGATTTACATACATTTACAACACATCTGCTCATCACACCATGAAGTTTCCGGCAACTGAAACCGAAATAAGGCTTTAAAAATCGCCGGCAAAACTCATGATATTGTTATGCTCTGTTTATCTTTGCACATTACAACTTTAATTATGAGGCACCTTTCTGTTGTGATCATTACGTTTAATGAAGAACGAAACATTGGTCGTTGCCTCGATTCTGTTAAAGAAATTGCGGATGACATTGTAGTGATTGACAGCGGGTCAACCGATCAGACAAAAGAAATATGCCTCCGAAATCAGGCACGCTTTATCAGCCATCCATGGCAAGGATTTGTTGAAACCAAGAATTTTGCCAATGCTCAGGCAAAATATCCATTTATATTATCGCTTGATGCCGACGAAGCCCTGTCTGATAAACTTATCGAGTCAATAAAGGCTGCTAAGAGCCAAAAAACAGAGCCCACATGCAGTATGAACCGCCTTACCAATTATTGTGGCAAATGGATCAGGCACTGCGGCTGGTATCCAGACCGAAAAATAAGGCTTTTTAATCGTGAAAAAGCCCGTTGGACGGGAATGGTTATCCATGAAACCCTGAGTGTTGACCCGGATATAAAAATCCAACATTTAGAAGGCGATCTCCTGCATTATTCATACTATAGCATAGCCGGACACGTTGCACAGGCCAACCGCTTTACCGATCTTACTGCCGAAGAAGCATTCCGAAAAGGCAAAAAATCTACCCTGTTGCACATTCTGATAAAACCTGTTGTTAAATTCATAAGAGATTATATTTTCAAACTTGGGTTTCTCGATGGCTATTATGGCTTTATAGTATGTTATATCTCCGCTCAGGCTACGTTTTTAAAGTATGCTAAAATCAGGCAATTAGAGGGCAGCGCCAATTAATTACATGCAGATGAAACCCAGGCATATTATTATTAGCCGTACAGATAGTATTGGAGATGTCATGCTTACTTTCCCGCTTTTGGGTTTGCTCAAACAAAAGTATCCTGACATCAGAATTACTTTTCTTGGAATGAATTACACCAGGCCGGTTATTATGTCGTGCAGCCACGTTGATGACTTTCTTGACTGGAATGAAATGCAAAGCCAAACTGCAGCTGCAAAAGTGAGTTTGCTTAAAAGCATGGAAGCCGATACCATTCTGCATGTATTTCCCCGGAAAGAAATTGCCCAACTGGCCCGCAAAGCCGGAATTCCTGTCAGAATAGGAACAACCGGCAGAATCTATCACTGGCTCAATTGTAATCATCTGGTAGGGTTATCACGCAAAAACTCACCCTTTCACGAAGCTCAACTGAATATCATGTTAGCCAAAAAGTTGCTTGGCCAACCGACATTACCACTTGATAAAATCTCCGGTTTCTATGGTTTTAATAAAATTGTAAAACTTCCTGATGAGCTTGCCTCTCTGATTGATCCGGTAAGATTCAATCTGATATTACATCCCAAATCGAAAGGAAGTGCCAGAGAATGGGGAAGTGATAATTTTGCCAAACTCTCAGTTCTTTTGCCACATTCCTTGTTCAAAATATTTGTCACCGGCACAAAAGCGGAAGGTGACCTATTGATTCAGGAAGGCTTTTTTGACAAGGCAACCAATGTAACCGACCTCACAGGCAAAATGAGCCTGGAAAAAATGATTTCATTCATTAACGCTGCCGACGGGCTTATTGCGGCAAGTACAGGCCCGCTTCATGTGGCTGCGGCCTCAGGTAAAATAGCGCTGGGTATCTACCCCCCAATCAGGCCGATGCATCCCGGGCGGTGGGCTCCTGTTGGGCAAAAGGCTGGTTTTATTGTTGAACAAAAAGAGTGCAGCGATTGCCGTAAGGAAGGAAACTGTCAATGTATGCTCAACATCAGCCCGCAACAGGTAAAGCTCAAGCTGGAATCAATGCTTAATGATGACTTTCAATAAAAATAAACTATGGATTTTACTGGTGAATGGTTTGTAATTGTGAATCCAAATGCTGGCCGACGGAAAGGCGAAAAAGACTGGCTTGAAATCGCAGCTTTGCTCAATGAAGCTGACATTAAGTTTACCAATGTATTTACTGAACATCCCAACCATGCGGTTAAACTTGCAAGAAAATACATTGAATCAGGCTATCGCAAAATTATTGTTGTAGGTGGCGACGGCACCCTCAATGAGGTGTTGAATGGCGTATATACTCAAAAAAAATACCCGCCCAGGGAAATTACCCTGGCCATGATTTCAGTAGGCACCGGCAATGACTGGGGACGATCCTTTAATATTCCGATGGGATACCGCGAAGCCATAGAAGTTATCCGTCAATTTAAAACAAAACCTCAGGATGTAGGCCGTGTTAATTACATGCAAAATGATTTACCCAAACACCGCCATTTTATCAATATGGCCGGTCTCGGGTTCGATGCAATGGTTGCCAAACGTACCAACAAAGTTAAACAAGAGGGCAAAGGCGGTCCGTTTTCATATTTAATCAGCCTGTTCACCAGCCTTATTTCCTATCAGTCTATTAAAAGCCGTGTGATAGTTGACGGCCTGAAAACAAATGCAGATGTTTTCAGTATGAGTGTGGCTATTTGCCGATTTAACGGAGGCGGTATGATGCAGGCCCCTGACGCCATTCCCGACGACGGCCTTTTTGACATCACCATCATTACCCGTGTAAGCCGGTTTATGGTCATCAGAAGTGTAAAGAAACTCTATGATGGTACTTTTCTGAAAATGCCGCAAGTGTTAACTTTCAGAGGGGCTAAAGTAGAAATTGAATCAGAACCTGCACTTTTTCTTGAAACTGACGGAGAATCATTAGGACATACTCCCATGCAGTTCGAAATTATCCCGTTGGGAATCAATGTAGTTGTGGGCGACTAGTTATGCGCAGAATCAATATGTGACAAAGAAAGTTTGTCACTTATCCTTCTGCAGGATAAGCCCGGCATTCAACTAATCCTGAATAGCATTCGCAACGTTTACGCCTGATTTCTTCCCACTTTAACTACCTTTGCTGTATGGCAGGAATTTATATTCACATACCTTATTGCAGACAAAAATGTCATTATTGCAATTTTTTTTCTGTTGCCTCTCGCTCCACTATGCCAGCCATGGTGAATGCCATTTGCCATGAAATGACGCTTCAACGCGAATACACGGGCGCACAAACAATTGAAACCCTATACTTTGGAGGAGGAACACCTTCCATGCTTGGACCTGAAATGCTAGAACAACTTTTCATGAGCCTGAAACAAAATTTCAGCCTTGCAACAAATGCTGAAATTACACTGGAAGCCAACCCTGACGACATTAACGATGAAAACCTGTATCAATGGAACAAATCAGGCATTAACCGGTTAAGCATTGGCGTTCAATCTTTCAGAAACCACGACCTGACATATCTGAACAGAGTTCACACTGCAGAAAGATCCATCAAATGCCTTCATCAGGCTAAAGATGCAGGTTTTGAAAATTTAACAATTGACCTTATTTTTGGCATTCCGGGCCTTACAGACAATGACTGGGAACATAATATCCAAACTGCCCTTGACCTCGAAATACCACATATTTCAGCATATTCACTTACCGTAGAGCCCCGCACTGCTCTTGACCTCATGATTCAAAAAAAGCAGGCAGCACCGGTTGATGAGCAGCAATCCGCCCGACAGTTTGAGCTTTTGATGCAGCTGATGCAAAAAAGAGGATATGAACATTACGAAATCTCCAACTTTTGCCTTCAGGGGCATTATGCAAGGCACAATACATCTTACTGGAAAGGCGAACCCTACCTGGGACTTGGCCCATCAGCCCATTCGTTCGATGGCAGGTCAAGACAATGGAATGTTTCCGCAATCAAACCTTACCTTGACGCTGTTAAATCGAATCAAATTCCCTGTGAAACAGAGAAACTGACTACTGAGCAGATGTATAACGAGTTTGTAATGACAGGTTTACGAACCATGTGGGGCTGCAACACCATTGAAATTGAACAGCAATATGGCAAACTTTTCTCCAACTTCTTTTCGGCCAACGCCATAAAATGGATCAACAGAGGTTGTGTAAACAAAACGGGGCATGTATACACCCTTACGCAACAAGGCAAGCTGCTGGCCGATGGCATAGCATCAGACCTTTTTATGATTGAAAACGCTGAATAGCCATCAACCATTCAGATTTAATAAATCTGTTTCAGTTTAATAAAGAATAAT
The DNA here is from genome assembly GCA_020636745.1 of Lentimicrobiaceae bacterium. Lineage (NCBI taxonomy): Bacteria > Pseudomonadati > Bacteroidota > Bacteroidia > Bacteroidales > Lentimicrobiaceae > Lentimicrobiaceae bacterium. The sequence goes on from JACJXH010000005.1 coordinate 177,162, forward strand.
CATCCGAAACAGGCATATCTGCCTGATTTTAGTTCAAAACCACCTTCATGGTAACGGGTTGATGGTCTGATTCCATGAAGCCAGTAGGCGTTGTTCTGACAAATTCAAGCTTTACATTGGGTGAAATCACAAAAAAATCTATCAGGGTTGATTTTGTTTTTCCTTCAGTATAAGGCACATCCACATCACGATTGGTAGAATGCAAGGGATCAAAGGCATACTTCCAGCCTGAGGGCAGGAAATCGTCAGGAATAGGAGGATTAATTGTTTTTACCAGGTATTTATCAAGAACCAGCGTACTGTCAAAAACAGAAGGATTCTGGTTCCAATCGCCTCCCACAATCACATAATTACCTTTGCCTGTTTCATCCAGCATAACTTTTTTGAGCTGAGCCAGTTCCTTTTGGCGAATTTCAGCGGCATCACTAAATGCCGAATTATGGATATTTAAAATCAATAAATCCTTCCCGTTTTTAGTTTTATACCTGGTAGCCACAAAACACCGCTTGAGCATAAATAAACTCATGGGCCACGAATAACCCGACTCAAACGCATGCCTTACGGCTTCGGCCGGTGTATATTTGCTTAAAGTGAGAATGCCCGCTCTGACTTTTCCCATAGGTGATTTTAGCGGCATGGGCACCCAGGCTTTGTAATTCATACCAAATGATGACTGGTAATCGGGCAGTTTTTCACGCAATATTCCATATTCATTTACAAACCCGCTTCGTTTAGCTAAAGAGTCAACTTCCTGCAGAAGAATAAAATCTGATTCGCCAAATGAAGAAAGCCGCTGCAGCAGGCCTGAAAGATATTTATCAAATTGCGCTTGATCAGGTTTAACCATAGAACCTCCCTCATAAAAAAAGTCCATATCGGCGCCTAAGCCACAATAACCAATGTTGTATGTTGTACATATTAAAGTATCAGGAACAACCTGTGCCTGACCGTGAACACGAATAATTTCAACAGGTAAAGGCCTGTAATCCGTTAAAGTCTGATAAGCTAAAAATGAGCCCACAGACAGCAACAAAATAGCAACAATCATCAACAGAACACGAAAAATTCTTACAACAGCTCTCATAATAAATTACCGCTTTTTTACACAAACATCAACTCATTCATTTATCAGAGGAATTTCTGATTTTTTGGTAAAAATAACGAAGCTTTATCAAAATAAGGGAAAATAAAAACACACTGCGTGAAACAATTAAGAAGTGTACACGTCAAAATACGGTGAGGAATACTATCAGAAACGGTCATTCGGACAATCTCAAGCCTCAATCAGTAAATAAAAATCACTAATTTTACACCCGCAAAAGGATAAACTAAAAAAAAACAGATATGCCTATACTGGGTTCTATCATCAAAAGCGCGATTGAATTTCCCGGAAAAATCCCGCTGGAAAAAATCAGACGAGCCAATCCTGCTCAACAACAGGCTGCAACCCTCAAAAAACTATTACGAAATGCGCAATACACCTCCTTTGGTGAGAACTACAATTTTGCAGGTATTCTGAAAAAAAAGGATGTAGTAGCAGAGTTCAGGCAGTTAGTTCCATTGCACGACTATAATTTAATTCATCAGAAATGGTGGTATCGCACACTCAACGGAGAAGCCTTTGTAAGCTGGCCCGGTAAAATCAAATACTTTGCATTAAGCTCAGGCACCAGCGAAGCATCGAGCAAATACATTCCGGTTACGGAAGACATGCTCAAAGCCATCAAGAAAACCAGTATTCGCCAGATATTTTCACTGGCTAAGTATGACTTACCCCGCGATTTCTACGAGCGTGGGATTCTTATGCTTGGTGGAAGCACACACCTGCACTTCAATGGCACTTATTACGAAGGCGACCTTTCGGGGATTACCACCGGAAATATCCCCTTTTGGTTTCAGCATTTTTATAAACCCGGCAAACGCATTTCAAAAGAACGCGACTGGACAACCAAACTTGATGAGATTGTAAAAAATGCCAAAAACTGGGATATTGGAGTTATTGTTGGGGTTCCGGCATGGCTACAAATCCTTATGGAAAGGATTATAGCCCATTATAATGTCAAAACCATTCACGACATTTGGCCCAATCTATCCATTTATGTGCATGGAGGCGTTTCTTTTGCCCCGTATATAAAGACATTTGAGAAATTACTGGCCAAGCCACTTATCTACATTGAAACCTATTTGGCTTCTGAAGGATTTATGGCATATCAAAGCCGCCCCGGCACCAATGCCATGCAGTTGGTTCTGGACAATGGTTTATTTTTTGAATTTGTGCCGTTTAACGAAAACAACTTTGACGCTGAAGGAACGCTGAATCCGGACGCAGAAACACTTACAATAGACCAGGTTGAAGAGGGCCGCGAATACGCACTTTTGATCTCTTCGTGTGCCGGTGCCTGGCGTTACCTGATTGGTGATACCATCAAGTTTACGTCAAAAGCTTTGTCTGAAATCGTAATTACAGGCCGTACAAAACATTTTCTGAATCTTTGTGGCGAACACCTTTCACAGGAAAACATGAACCGGGCCATTCAGCTGCTGGAAGAACAAATGAATATTCCTGTTCCCGAATTTACGGTAGCCGGAATCAAGCATACCAGCATGTTTGCTCACAAATGGTACCTCGGAACACCCAATGACCCTTCAACCATTGACATTGAGGCCATCAAAGAGCGCATTGATCAAAACCTGAAAGATCTTAACGACGATTACCGTGTTGAACGTATCGCTGCAATCAGAGAAATCATTGTTGAAGTATTGCCATTGCACCTGTTTTACGATTATATGAAATTGCTTGGCAAAGAAGGAGGCTCACATAAGTTTCCCAGAGTTATAAAAAGTAATAAACATACTGAGTGGGAAGAATACCTGGATAATAATTACAGGAAAAAGTAAACTAAGATGCATCCGTTTTTCGAAGGTATGATTCTGGGCATGACCCTGGCGATTATGCTTGGACCAGCAATGTTTTCGCTGATTCAAACAAGCATTCACCGTGGGTTGAGCAGCGGAATACTGCTTGCAGGAGGCATTTTCCTCAGCGATTTAAGTCTGGTTGTCCTTTGTTACCTCGGCGCAGTGCAGGTGATCGGCAACGATCGAAATTACCTCATGTTTGGCATCATTGGTGGCATTGTACTGATGATTTTCGGAGTAGTCACATTTTTGCGCAAAGTTCAGATAGCCGACGATAACAATCTGATTGATGTAAAAATGCCCGGGCCTTTAACTTATATTTTTAAAGGTTTTTTTCTAAACTTCGCAAATCCGTTTGTTTGGATTTTCTGGGTTTCTGTGATGGTTTCCGTCAGTTCAGGCTATGGCACTGACTCCTGGTCAATCAAAGCGTTCTTTTTAGGCTCTTTACTAACCATTTTTTCAACTGATATATTAAAAGTAATAATAGCCAGCAGGCTAAAACGTTACCTGAAACCGCGCATTCTCATCATGATAAACCATCTGGTAGGGATTTTACTGGTGCTATTCGGCATTTATCTGATGATAAGAACTTTTATCAACTTTTAATTTATCATAGAACACAGCGGGGTCAGCAATACTGACCCCGCTGTGTTCTATGGCGTTTGAAAAATATTCTGCCGCAGTATTTTTGGCTAATCTTCTTCCGAAGGAATCTTTATATCCTTAATATTCAACTGAATAGACTTTTGATTATTCCATTCATTTTCTTCAATATGGTAACAGATATTGAAAGAATTTCCCTGGCTGATATAGTGAAAATGATCGCCCTGCTGAAAAGCAATGGCCGGGAAAGGAACTGAAGCAATTTCGGGCTGTCCAATTGTAAGTTTCAGATGATTTTTTCCAACAACCCGTCCATAACCATTATCGATTACCCTTTTGGTTTGAAACACCGGCGACATATTACCTGGTCCGAATGGAGCAAATTGCTTGAGCACCCTGAAAAATTTCTGATTGATTTCATTCAGATTAATTTCAAGGTCTACTTCAACTTCAGGAGTAAGCATTTCATCAGAAATCATCCGGGCAGCCACGGTTTCAAATTTTTCGATAAATGCTTCAAGATTCTCAGGTTTCATTGATAAACCTGCTGCATATTTATGACCACCAAAATGCTCAAGCAATTCGCTGCATTCATCAATTGCATCATAAATATCAAAATCTTTGATCGATCTGGCCGAACCGGTAATCAGGCCATTTGATTGTGTTAAAACAATGGTTGGCCGGTAATAAGATTCAATCAACCTTGAAGCAACAATCCCAATAACTCCTTTGTGCCAGTCGGGGTTATAAACGACTGTGGTTTTGGCATTTTTTAACCGCGGAATCGTTTTTATGGCATCCATTGCCATATCTGTGGTGTTGGAATCCAAATCACGACGGGTAGTATTAAAGTCATTGATTTGTTGTCCGATTTGTTCTGTTTTTTCGGGATCTTCACAAATAAGAAGCTCGACAGAATTCCGGCCACTTTCAATTCTTCCGGCAGCATTTATTCGCGGCCCTACCAGAAAAACAAGATCAGAAATAGTTAACTCCCTGCTAAAAATAAAGCAACCGTTATCTTTTCCATTTCCATTGATCAAACCACTACCCGGCTCCTGCCCGTTAACCTGCTCTTTTCGATTGATATTTGAAAACTTCAAAATAGCTTCAAAGCCAGCTCTGGGGTTTTGATTGATTAGTTTCAGTCCATAAAAAGCCAGAATCCGATTTTCGCCTGTAATAGGAACAATATCAGAAGCAATGCTGACAACAACCAAATCGAGGTACTTATTGAGCGATTCAAACGGCACATTTCTCACCGAGGCCAGGGCTTGAATTAACTTAAAGCCGACACCACATCCCGAAAGCTCTTTGTAAGGATAAGGGCAATCCTGCCGTTTTGCATCCAACACGGCAACAGCATCAGGCAATGTATCGCCAGGCCTGTGGTGGTCACAAATAATATAATCAACTCCCTTTTCTTTTCCTTTAGCTACTTTTTCAATGGCTTTTATTCCACAATCAAGGGCAATAACCAACTTAAATCCGTTTTCAGCGGCAAAGTCAACACTTTGAAATGATATGCCATATCCTTCAGCATATCTGTCAGGAATATAAAAATCAATTTGTTTATGACCAATTTCTACCAAAAAGGTATATACCAGTGATACGGCAGTGGTTCCATCAACATCATAATCGCCATATACCAGAATTTTTTCATTGTTATCCAGCGCTTTAGCTATTCTTTCAACAGCTTTATCCATATCCTTCATCAGGAAAGGATCATGCAGGTTACTTAGTTCGGGTCTGAAAAAAGCACGTGCTTCCCCGTAAGTATTTATCCCTCTTTGCACCAATAGTTCGGCCAGTTTTGGCCCCACGCCCAACTCTTCAGCCAGTGCAGTTACCGTTGCCGGATCACCCCCTGGTTTCAAAACCCATCGCTTTTGCATTCACGTAATTTTTAGATGGGTAAAATTAGGGATAAAGTCGCATAAAAAGGAATAAAATTGTTCATAATTATGCAGTGCTGACGAATACCAACAGTAAGTTTTATGATATTAAACCATTTCGTATTCTTTGTGCCCATGATGTGAACAGCTCCCTGGTGCTATGTTTTCCTTTGATTTAATATTCAAAATTGCACCATTCATGGTTAGAAAATGACAATCAGCCTATCTATCATGTTGATTATCTTTCCCTTAAAACTGACATCGGTTAAATGCAAGTCATTTTCCTGCAAAATTTCAGCAAAGCAACTTTATGAATTCAATGCAATGGCTTCAACTGATTGCTGTCTTTTGCCCGAAGCCTGAAAATTTTTGCATAAGCTAACCAACCCTTCATCATCGGTAATGATAAAAGTTTCCATCATAAACACTGAAGAGGAAGCCGCTAACCTGTTTGGGGAGAATTAGCGATTATTCACGATTTTCATTAAAAGTCCTGGGGCTGTATTGTCTTTTCAGCCAGCTGCTTAATCCGTCGAGTCCGGGAAACAGCACTCTTTCGGTAATGTTGGCCTGATCAAGTTTGTCGCGTATTTCCCATTTAAGTTCGGCGGGAATAATAATTCGGTAAAACAAATCAGGGTGATCACTCAACCATCGGCTCATGAGAAGAGTTGCATTTGACATAAGAGAAAATAATGCATGCTGATTAACAATTCTTTCGTCCATTGACGGAGGTTCAAGAAACAGAGCAAAGCGGTGTTCTGACATAGCATCGAGATGCTTTAAAGAGCTACACTGAAGTTCGAGCATCTGAGGCGTAAATGCATTCGAACCTTCCTCTCTGATGATCTGGTGCAGGGCTTTTGGCAGAAAATTATTGGATCTCACATAATTTACACACCAGATTACACCATCAATATCAAACTTTAACAGATTGGCTGTGGCAAAATGCAATGCTACATAAGGCGAATAAGTCCAATCGAGTAACCGGGTAGGCAAACCATGATGCTGGGCCAAAGCCAGCAAATTCCAGACAGACTCGCCGGAAATGGTATTCCGGTAAGCATATTTTCTGAAATTTCTGAGCAGATGCCGTTCAAGTTCATTGTATGGCCCTTCAATCCTCATCAGGCTGGTTTTCAGCTCATAGTTTACATCTGAAAGCCCTCTGAAAACATAGGAGGATCTGAATCGTCCCAGATTACCGTCCCACGAATCGCGAAAGAGCATTTCCTGAAGTTCACTCCAGTTAGAAACTCTGATATCTGTTGTTTCGTTCATAATGAATAAATAGCGATGAAAGGAAACCCTTAAGTCAAATAATTCATCAGTCGGATAAATTTCAGATGGCTATTTCGTGAAACGGAGAATTCCATTCAGAAATTGAAGATCATCATCAGGCCACTTTATACACACAATTATTAATCAGCAAAAGACACTATAATTCATTCAAATAAAATGACTTAAAATAAAATTTAAAACGTTGATCGCATAGCTTCAACCGGATCAAGGCGTGAGGCCGACCAGGCAGGTAAAAACCCTGAAACCAACCCGATTACGGCCGAAACAGTAACACCCAACGCAATATTGCCGGCTGTCAGAACAAGATTCATATCAAACACAGCCGAAACAGCCAACGTTAAAACATAAATTATCAACAAGCCAACCAGTCCTCCAAAAAGCGAAAGAAACACTGCTTCGAAGAGGAATTGCTGAAGGATAAAATAATTTTTGGCTCCCATCGATTTTTGAATACCTATTTGTGCAGTCCGTTCCTTTACCGAAACAAACATGATATTGGCAATGCCAAACCCTCCTACAAGTAGAGAAAAACCACCAATTATCCATCCAACAATGGCCACGATACGAAATAAGTTATCGAAACCCTGAGAGATAACACTGGTTTCATTAATTGAGAAATCGTCCTCCACACCGGGTTTTAACTTCCGGACTGAGCGCATTATGCCGGTGAGCTCATCGGCCAGTTCATCATTAGACACCATGGGCTTGGCTCTGACGATGATGGCGGCACCAGTATTGTCATTTTTAAGGTCAACAAAATTCCGGGCAAAATTAATGGGCAGTAAAACCTGGTTATCAGCCGAATTGCCAAAACTCTTTTCGCCTTCTTTTTTAAGCAGGCCAATGATTTCAATTTTCTGGCCAAAAACTTTGATTCTTTTTCCGATGGGTTCACTATTGCCAAACAGATTTTTGACCAGTTCATCGCCAATGATACAAACAGGTCTTCCTCCGGCCGATTCCTCGGCGGTAAAATAACGTCCATCAGCAAATTCAACAGGCATCACCCTGCTGTAATCATGCGACACCGCCATAATATTGGCATTGTCGACCGAAGATGCTCCATATTTAACATTTTTAGAAAGGCTAAGCATAAAAGTACTGGCTTCCGAAGCATTACTCCGCCTTTGAATTTCATTTAAATCAGCCATTGTTGGTTCAGGCCGTTTCATATATTTCCACCAGGGGTAGTCTCCACCAAATGCCCAGGGCCATTTTTGAACAAACAACACATTACTGCCCAGCGAATTGATACTGTCGCGCAAAGTTCTTTCAATAGAGTCAAAAACTGTAAAAACGGAAATAATGGAGAAGATGCCAATGGTGATCCCCAGCAGAGACAAAATAGTTCTGACCTTGTTAACTACAATAGCACTAAGAGCAAATAAGTAGCTTTCACGCAGCAACCTTACAAAAATTACAGTCTTTTTCATTATATTGGTTTTATCCCGTTGTAAAATTAATAATTTCCCGATAAGGTATGAAAGTAATTCTTGCGCTTTGCCGCGATTTTTAATAAACTTGCACAATGGGAGCAAACCGATATAATCAGTATTTTTTGGCAGGTAATATTTTGCAGGTCAAATAAATAATAATTTCTTACGTTTCCATTTTTTAACGTATCTGAAGCGCCAAACGTTTCAATCGCAAATTTTTGATATGAGCCAGAACAAAAAAATCAAGTCAGCACTAATTTCAGTTTTTTACAAAGATGGTTTAGCCCCGCTCGTAAAATTACTCGACCAGGCAGGAGTTAGTATCTATTCAACCGGCGGAACTTTTGACTTTATATCGTCATTAGGGATAAAAGCGCATACCGTTGAATCGCTTACCAATTACCCGTCAATATTGGGAGGCAGAGTAAAAACACTGCATCCCAAAGTACTGGGAGGAATCCTGGGCAGACAATCACTTCCATCTGACATAGCTGAAATGGAACAATATGGCATTCCGCCATTTGACTTGGTTATAGTTGATCTGTATCCCTTTGAAGCAACTGTTTCTTCAGGTGCTTCGCATCAGGACATTATAGAGAAAATTGACATTGGAGGAATTTCACTGATTCGGGCGGCCTCTAAAAATTACCAGGATGTAGTGGTGGTTCCTTCATCAAAACACTATCCTGAGCTTATCAATCTGCTTGAGAACAGCGGTTGCAGCACAACGATTGAAGACCGGCTTCGTTTCGCATCCTATGGTTTTGCAGAATCATCACATTATGATTCTGCCATTTTCAATTACATGGGGCAATTATCAGGACATCAGGAATTTCGCTACAGTGCTCCGTCGGGCAATGTATTACGCTACGGCGAAAACCCTCATCAAAAGGGAGTATTTTTCGGCAATCTCCATCAGGTATTTGAACAGCTACATGGTAAAGAACTATCATACAACAACTTACTGGATTTAGATGCTGCTGTTGGATTAATCAAAGAATTCAAGGAAACAACATTTGCCATATTAAAACACAACAATGCATGTGGTGTTGCCTCCCGTCCGCTGCTCACAGATGCCTGGAAAGCAGCTCTTGCCGGAGACCCGGTTTCTGCCTATGGCGGTGTGTTGGTAACCAATACCATCATTGACGCTGAAGCTGCTGCCGAAATCAATTTGCTGTTCTTCGAAATTATTCTGGCACCAGGTTATGAAAAAAATGCACTAGAACTACTGAAGAGCAAGAAAAATAGAATAATTTTGCAGGCTAAATCGTTTGATTTTCAGCCTAAACAGTTTCGCACTGTGCTAAACGGTGTATTACAGCAGGATAAAGATCTGAAAACCGAGACAGCAAATGATTTAAAAGTAGTAACCCGGCTTGCCCCGGAAGCTGAATTGATTGACGATTTGCTGTTTGCCAACATTTTGGTAAAACACAGTAAATCAAATGCCATAGTGCTGGCAAAGGGCAAACAGTTGCTTGGCAGTGGTGCCGGGCAAACATCACGGGTAGATGCGCTCAAACAAGCCATCGAAAAGGCCAATGGCTTCGGCCTAAGCCTTACCGGTGCAGTCATGGCATCTGACGCTTTTTTCCCTTTTGCTGATTCAGTTGAAATAGCACATAAAGCAGGCATAATATCAGTAATTCAGCCTGGCGGATCTGTAAGGGATGAAGACTCAATTGAGTATTGTAATGCCAATGAACTGAGTATGGTTTTTACCGGTGTCAGACATTTTAAACACTAAAAAAGCTTTAACTCCATCAATTAAAACATTAACAGGAAATTAAGAAATCATATAAAATGGGACTTTTCTCCTTCATGACTAAAGAGATCGCAATGGATCTTGGAACTGCCAACACCATTATCATTTATAATGACAAGGTTGTGGTAGATGAACCATCCATTATTGCGATAGAGCGCAACACCGGAAAGATTATTGCCGTAGGGAAACGGGCTATGATGATGCATGGAAAGACCCACGAGAATATCAAAACAATCCGACCTCTTCGCGATGGCGTAATTGCTGATTTCCAATCAGCAGAATACATGATTCGCGAATTAATCAAAATGACCGGCCCTACCCGCAGTTTGTTTCCACCAGCGCTAAAAATGGTTATCTGTATACCTTCCGGCATCACCGAAGTAGAAGAAAGGGCGGTAAAAGATTCAGCTGAACAAGCCGGAGCCAAAGAAGTAAGACTCATTCATGAACCCATGGCTGCTGCCATTGGAATTGGCATAGATGTGTTGGAACCTACCGGAAATATGATTATTGATATAGGTGGCGGCACAAGTGAAATTGCTGTAATTGCACTGGGTGGAATCGTAAATAATAAATCTATCCGCATTGCCGGCGACGACTTTAACAATGACATTGAGGAGTACATGCGCAAGCAGCATAACATCAATATTGGCGAGAGGACTGCCGAAGCCATCAAAATTAATGTTGGGGCAGCCATGACCGAAATTGACAATCCACCGCCCGACTATCCAGTTCACGGACGCGATATGCTTACCGGCATTCCCAAGGAGATTTATGTAAACTATTCCGAAATCGCCCATTGCCTCGACAAATCTATTGCCAAAATAGAAGCAGCAGTTCTAAATGCGCTAGAAATGACACCTCCTGAGCTTTCAGCAGACATATACCGAACCGGTATTTACCTCGCAGGCGGTGGTTCAATGCTTCGCGGACTCGACAAAAGGCTGCACCTCAAAACCAAACTTCCCGTTCATGTGGCCGACGATCCCTTGCGGGCTGTTGCCAGAGGAACCGGCATTGCACTGAAAAATTTCAACAAGTTTACTTTCCTTATTAAATAACAGGCAGGTCTTCTCATGAGCAAGGCCTGTCAGGACTTGTAAACGCCTATGCGACATATTCTGGCTTTCATCTGGAAGCACAATTTCTTTTTTCTGTTTCTGGTGCTCGAAGTAGTGTCTGTTATCCTGATCGCCAATAAAAGTTATTATCAGCGATCTGTGATTACCAAAGCTACTGATGGCATTACCGGAAGCGTATTCTCAACCTATTCAGGTATCACATCATACTTTACTCTGAAACAGGAAAATGCAAGATTAGCCAACGAAAATGCGCGCTTGCTTAACCAGCTCAAGGCAAATCAGGTTGCCATCGATACAACTACACAAACCGTTACAGATACTGTATATCAACAACAATACATTTTTACAGTAGCCCGGGTTATCAGCAATTCTACAACCCTCAGGAGCAATTATATTATGCTGAATAAAGGAAGCCGTCAGGGAATCCACCGCGATATGGCTGTTATCAATCCTGATGGAATTGTGGGAACAGTGGTAAGTGTTTCGGAAAACTTCAGCTGGGTGATGTCTGTTTTAAATAAGCACACCAAAATCAGTGCAAGAATCAATCGCCTGAACCAGATGGGCACTGTGGTCTGGAACGGAGGCAGCCCTGCATCAGGCACACTGCTTGACATTCCGGCGCACGTAAAGGTTAATAAAGGCGATACCATCACTACAAGCGGATTCAGTCATATTTTCCCTGAAGGAATTATGGTGGGTAAAGTTGAAAAAATACACATTGAAAGTGGTGAACATTTTTATGTAATCGATTTCAGATTTTCAGCCGACCTTAACAGCCTGGGAAATGTGTATGTAATTGAAAATCTTCATAGAAAAGAACAGTTGGAACTCAGCAAAAATGTGATTGATGAATAGTTACGGCAAAGATATTCTCAGATTTTTTGTTCTGATTGCGGTTCAGGTGCTTTTGCTTGACAACGTTCATATTGGCGGGTACATCAATCCCTGTTTATATGTATTCTTTATACTTCTTCTTCCATTTGAAACTCCTGGCTGGCTGTTACTTGTCAGTGCTTTTTTTCTGGGGCTAAGCATCGATTCATTCACCAATTCAACCGGATTGCATACTGCAGCCACTGTCTTCATGGCCTTTTTAAGGCCTCAGGTTATCAGAATAACCGGAGCACCAGCCGATTATGAAGGCAACCTGAAACCCGGAATCGCGGATATGGGGTTTCGTTGGTTCCTCATTTATTCGCTCATTCTTATATTAGCCCATCAATTCGTACTGGCCCTGCTCGACGCATTCAGAATAGCCGAAGCTGGCATGATTCTGCTCAGGATGCTCCTCAGTTCACTCGCAACGCTTTCTTTGGTGCTTATTACTGAATATCTTTTTATGCGGCGCCGAAAATAAGCAACCGAACACCTTCTTTTATTACTTGGCTTATATATTTGATTATTTTTGGCATTCAAATCTATAAATCAACACGATGAAAAAACTACTTTTTTACATGTTGGCTGTTTTTGTAATAAGCGCCTGCAACAGCCGTAAAAGCAACGAATTTATTATCAAAGGCGAAATCAGGGGCGACTTTGCCGGACAGGTTTATTTACAGAAGAGCAAAGAAGGTAAATTTGAAGTGCTGGATAGCGCAAAAATTGAAAACGGAAAATTTACTTTTAAAGGCATTATCGAAGAACCCGACTTGTATTTTATTGGTATTGACGAATCGCGTTATATCGGTTTTTTTAATGAACCTTCTGAGATTCAGATGAGCTTTCATATAGACAGCATCATGTCTCCTCAATTCAGCGGCTCCGTTTCAGACAAAGTTTATCGCGAATACCTTAAAAAACAGGAAATTCAGCGTTCAGAAGAAATCAGTCTTTACACTGCTTATAACGAAGCCAGCCGAACCAATGATACGGTTAAAATGAAAGAAATTGAAACCACCATTGACCAGGCCGATAAAAAACAAAAAGATGATATGATGATGTTTGTCAAGGAAAACAGCAGTTCATATGTCGCTCCTTTTGTCGTTATGCGCCATGCCTACCAGTTTGATTTAACAAATCTTGTTGATATCATCGCTGGGTTTGATTCTAAAATAAAAGAATCTATTTATGGCAAAAAAATAGCCGACAGGATTGCAGTACTTCAGAATGTTGAAATTGGAAAAACAGCCCCTGATTTCACGATGAACGATGAGAACGGCAACCCGGTTACTCTTTCACAACTTCGCGGAAAAGTACTTTTGGTTGATTTCTGGGCATCGTGGTGTGGCCCCTGCCGCAATGAAAACCCAAACGTTGTAGCTGCTTTTAACAAGTATAAGGATAAGGGATTTGACATACTTGGCGTTTCTTTTGATAAAGAGAAAGACGCCTGGGAAAAAGCCATTCAGGACGACAAACTTACCTGGAAGCATGTTTCAGACTTGCAATACTGGAGCAATTCAGCAGGTAAACTTTATGGCATTATGTCGATTCCCGCCAATGTTTTGCTTGACAAAGATGGTGTAATTGTGGGCAGAAACTTACGCGGAGAAGAACTTCACAAAAAACTTGCTGAATTGCTGGGTGCTGTATAATCATTCATTCATTTTGGCACAAAAAAGGCTGTCCGAACGGACAGCCTTTTTTGTCTTATACTTTACTTCGATTTACCTTTCAATAACTTTTTATCCTTTGTCATATTTGCCTGATTATTTCCTTTCAAGCCTTTGTGCGACTTTCCAGGTTTCTTATCATTTTTTACAGTTTTGTCGTCTCCTGTTTTTTTTGTCTGCACATTCGCCTGACTAACCTGGGCAGTCTTTACATCCAAAGCCGCCGCTTTTGTTTCATCCTTAGCAATTGGCTTTTGTGCCTCATGCTTTACAATAGTTTTTGATTTAGTTGATTGAGGTTGTCCTTGCTGATTCTGTGAAGCCAGAATCGGAGTACTTGCTGCAAAAATTAACGCAGTTGCGATAATCAGAAGCTTTTTCATTTCAAATAGTATTTATTGTTTATGTTATGTTTTGTCCATCAAAAAGGACACACAAAGGTATGCTCAGCCAAAGGCCTCTATTGTTAAACCACTGTTAAATACTGTGAATAAGTGTTAAAGCCTCATTTACCCAACAGCACAAACCTATCTTTTTTTTCTGAAGAAATCCGACATCAGGCTGCTACACTCATCAGATAAAACCCCTCCTCTGACGATTGTTTTTGGATGTAAAAGTTTAGAACTAATGGTTGAATAACCTCTTTTAGAATCAGCAGCCCCGTAAACTATGGTTCCTAACTGTACCCAGAGTGAAGCAGCCGCACACATGGGACATGGCTCAACAGTTACATACAAAGTACAGTCATTCAAATACTTACCGCCAATAAAGTTTGCTGCAGAGGTAAAAGCCTGCATTTCAGCATGTGCCGTAGCATCGTTAAGTGTTTCGGTTAAATTATAGCCACGTGCTATAATCTGACCATTGCTAACAATAACAGCGCCAACAGGAACCTCATCACGGGCTGCTGCTTTGTGAGCCTCCAGCAGCGCCTGCCTCATAAAATGTATATCACTTTGTTCTTTTTCCATCATTCAATAAGAATTACAACCCTTTATTCGCATAAAAGACTGTTAAAATCTGAAGCATAACTTTGCTCAAAATTACAACAAACAGCTTGAAAACAGAAAAATTAAAAGCAATTCACTGCTGGTCTAAACAAATCAGTATAATGCTTGTTATAAAAAAGTGACCGGGTTTTTGAAAATTTTCAAACGCAAGTCTTCACAAACAATATTTTGTCCCCAGAAAGGGTTATTAGGGTAATTTTTGCTATAATTGCACTCATTATAGTAATGTAAATTTTAAACAGCAGTGGATCCGGAAAAAGCATGAGGACATTTTTACTATCGATTATATTCCTGCTCGGCAGCCTTGGGGCATTTTCATCTAACCCTTCGCATGAAGAACCGCTGCAAACAGGGCACGAAGAAACAAGCCACGAAGAAAAATTTAATGCCGGCAACATGATAATCGATCATATTGTTGACAGTCATGACTGGCACATCGCTTCATTTGGACATACACATTTTACCATCCCTTTGCCCATCATTCTGATTGATGAGGGAAAACTTGTCACCTTCAGTTCTTCAAAGTTTCATCATGGCGAACAATCATACGAAGGATATAAAATTGAAACAGACCGCAAGGCCGGAAAGGGGAAAATTGTAAAAGTGATTCCCGGCACAATGGAAACAGATAAAACGGCATCCAGGCCAATTGATTTGTCCATTACCAAAACAGTGGTTGGCATTTTTGTAAATTTTATTGTGCTGCTGGTGGTTTTCTTTCAGGTTGCCAAATCGTACAAACGCAATGCCGGCCATGCACCCAAAGGGCTACAGGCTTTGCTCGAACCACTTATCTTATTTGTGCGCGACGACATTGCTGAGCCGTCAATAGGCAAGCATTACAAGAAATTTATGCCTTTTTTGCTCACTTTATTCTTTTTCATTTTTTTCAGCAATCTGATTGGGTTGTTCCCATTTTTCCCCGGAGGCGCCAATGTAACAGGCAACATCGCAGTAACATTGGTACTGGCCGCTTTCACTTTTATCATTACCACCTTCATTGCCAACAAGTCGTACTGGCTTCATATATTCAATCCTCCCGGAGTTCCGTGGTGGCTTAAATTTCCGCTGCCATTACTCCCCCTCATTGAATTTACAGGTGTCTTTATCAAACCATTTGTATTAATGGTGCGTCTCTTTGCAAACATCACGGCCGGCCATATTATAGTTCTCGGATTTGTAAGTTTGATTTTCATCTTTGCCAATATGAATCCGGCCCTGGGTTATGGTGTTTCGCCCGTCTCTGTTTTGTTTTCAGTATTTATAAGCCTGCTCGAGTTGTTGGTTGCATTCATACAAGCATATGTGTTTACAATGCTTTCGGCCCTGTATTTTGGAATGGCTACCGAAGAACATGAACATGTACAGGAAGCTTCACATTAAAAAATTGCATTAACCAGATAAACCCTAAAATCAATCAATTATGTCACTTTTATCATTACTTCTGCAGGTAGCTGCTGACCTTGCCCCGGTTGCAAAAATGGGTGCTGCGCTTGGCGCAGGAATTGCTTCAATCGGAGCCGGAATCGGCATTGGAAACATTGGCCGTGGCGCACTTGAATCAATGGCAAGACAGCCTGAATCTACCGGCGACATCAGGTCAAACATGATTGTAGCGGCTGCTCTTATCGAAGGAGTTGCTTTTTTTGCAATTGTTGTTTGTCTGCTTGTTGTATTTATTTAGTGTACAAAATCCTGATGGGGTAACGGTTGGTTGCTTCATCAGGATATTTTTGGGTAAAAAACATTAAACTCTAAACTATGGAATTAGTTAGTCCCGGAATTGGACTTATCTTTTGGATGACGCTTGCCTTTGGGCTGCTTCTTTTCATTCTGGGTAAGTTTGTATGGCCCCCGGTAATGAGAGCGTTACATGAAAGGGAAGAGGCCATCGAGCAGGCACTGCACGAAGCAGATAAAGCCCGCAAAGAAATGCAGGAATTACGGTTTAGTAACGAGCAACTGATGCGCGAAGCAAAAGAAGAACGCGATGCGCTGATGCGTGATGCCAGAAAGGTTAAGGAGACCATTATTGAAGATGCTCGGGTTAAAGCCAATGAAGAAGCTAACCGTATTTTGGAAAATGCCAGTGAACGCATTCACTTTGAAAAAATGGCAGCAATTACCGACCTGAAAAACCAAATTGCCAATCTTTCGATTGAAATTGCCGAAAAAGTATTGGGTCAGGAGTTGTCAGATCCCGCCAAGGATAAGGCTATTGTTCAACAGTCAATCAACGACATTAAACTTAATTAGCCTTTATGGACAACCCCAGGATTAATATTCGTTATGCCACGGCCCTATTTGGCCTTGCAGAGGAAAATAAGGTCCTTGAGCAAACCAGCAAGGATATGGTTACCCTGGCTGAAGTGTGCCAGCAAAACCACGATCTGCTCAACTTGCTGAAAAGCCCTGTGATACCGGCAGGCAAAAAAAACAGGATCATGCGTGATATCTTTGGTAAAACCCTTAGCAGTTTATCTATGGGCTTTGTTGAAATCATCATCAGAAAAAGACGGGAAGCTCACCTGTTTCATATTGCTCTTGAGTTTGGCAATCTTTACCGTGAGTATAAAAACATCAAAAAGGCCGTAGTCACAACTATTTCGCCGCTCACCGAATCAGAACGAAAAGACCTGCTCAACGTACTGTCAAAACAAACCGGCTCAACAATTGAATTACACGAAGAAGTTGACCCGGCCATTATTGGCGGTATCATTGTCAAGCTTGACGGAATTCAGTTTGACGACAGCATCCGCAAAAAGCTACAGAACCTTCGGTCAGAATTTAATGTAAACACCTATATCAAAGAATTTTAAATAAGGAATAACCATATGGCAGAAATTAAACCCGCGGAAGTATCAGCAATTCTAAGGCAGCAGCTTGCCGGATTCAAATCAGAAGCCGAGCTGGAAGAAACAGGAAGCGTATTACAGGTTGGTGATGGAATTGCCAGGGTATACGGCCTTAATAATGTACAGGCCGGTGAATTGGTTGAGTTTACCACAACAGGTGTAAAAGGAATTGTGCTTAATCTTGAGGAAGACAATGTAGGAATTGTGTTACTGGGAGAAGCCGCAGGCATCAATGAGGGCGATTTGGTGCGCCGCACCAAATTAATTGCATCTGTACCGGTAAGTGAAGGAATGCTGGGCAGGGTTATCAATACCATTGGTGAACCCATTGACGGCAAAGGGCCCATTACTGGCGAAGTTTTTGAAATGCCACTTGAACGTAAAGCGCCGGGTGTAATTTTCAGACAACCCGTAAATCAGCCACTCCAAACCGGCATCAAGGCTATCGACTCCATGATTCCTATCGGAAGAGGTCAGCGTGAATTGATAATTGGCGATCGCCAAACCGGAAAATCAGCCATTGCCATTGATACAATTATCAATCAAAAAGAATTTTTCGATAAAGGTGAACCTGTTTACTGTATTTATGTAGCTATTGGACAAAAAGGCAGTACTGTGGCCAATATTGTTCAGACTCTTGAAGAAAAAGGTGCATTACAATACACTGTTGTAGTAGTGGCAACAGCCGGCGACCCGGCAGCTATGCAGTTTTATGCCCCATTTACAGGTGCAGCCATCGGAGAGTATTTCCGTGACACAGGACGTCCGGCTCTCATTATTTATGACGACCTCTCAAAACAAGCCGTTGCTTATCGCGAAGTTTCGTTGTTGCTCAGACGTCCGCCCGGACGTGAAGCTTATCCCGGCGACGTATTTTACCTTCACTCCCGTTTGCTCGAAAGAGCTGCCAGGATTGTTGCCTCAGACGAAATTGCAGCCAAAATGAATGACCTGCCTGAAACTATCAAACATAAAGTTAAAGGCGGAGGTTCACTTACAGCATTACCCATCATTGAAACACAGGCTGGCGACGTTTCAGCTTATATCCCAACCAATGTAATTTCTATTACTGATGGCCAGATTTTTCTTGAAACAAACCTGTTTAACTCAGGCATAAGACCTGCTATCAACGTTGGTATTTCTGTTTCGAGGGTTGGAGGAAATGCCCAGATTAAAGCCATGAAAAAAGTAGCCGGAACCCTTAAGTTAGATCAGGCACAATTTCGTGAGTTAGAAGCCTTTGCAAAATTTGGTTCTGACCTTGATGCTGTTACCAAGTCCATTCTTGAAAAAGGAGCACGCAATGTAGAAATCCTGAAACAGCCCCAATATTCACCTATGAACGTTGAATCACAGATAGCCATTATTTTCTGTGGCTCAAAGGGTCTGCTGCAAAAAATTCCAACAAAGCGCATCCATGATTTCGAAACTGAATTTCTTCATAATCTGGCCGATACCAAACCAGCACTTATGGAATCGCTGCGCAAGGGAAATTATACGCCTGAGATTGAAAAAGAACTTGAAACAGTTGCTCTTGACCTGCGCAGAAAATACGAAGTATAACCAACCAATTTTTCTGAAATGCCCAGTTTAAAGGAAGTTAGAACCCGAATTGCTTCGGTAAAATCAACTCAGCAGATTACCAGCGCTATGAAAATGGTGGCTGCATCAAAACTGCGCAAGGCCCAGACAGGAATTCTCCAGTTAAGACCTTTTGCCCAAAAACAAAAGCAGATGCTGCAGGAGTTGAGCTCAGGAAACGATACTCTCGACTCGGGCAGCTATGCAGTTCAGCGCACTGGTAAAAAGCTTTTAATCGTAGTCTTTTCATCAAACAGAGGCTTGTGCGGAGCTTTTAATACCAATGTGATTAAACAGGTAAATAATACGATTTCAAATTGGGGAAAACCTGATAAACCTTCCGATCTCGGATTGATTACCATCGGGCGAAAAGCTTCAGAATATTTCAGACGGCAGGGATTTAATGTCATTGAATCGCATGATGATTTGTACGATAACCTTAACTTCAACAATGCCTCAGTAATTGCTGAAAAATTGATGAAGATGTTCAAAGAGGGCCATTTCGACAAAATAATGTTCGTTTACCACCAATTCAGAAATGCAGTGGTTCAGAGGTTAATTACTGAACAATTTCTTCCGGTTGAACCTGCGCTGAATGATTCGGAAGAATCTCATGTTGTATCAGAGTTTATATACGATCCTTCGAAAGAAGAAATTCTTGAAGAACTTATCCCGCAGATTCTTAAAACCCAGTTTTACAAAGCATTACTTGATTCATGGGCCTCAGAACTTGGAGCACGCATGACAGCGATGTCGCAGGCGACTGACAATGCTGCTGAACTGCTTAAAGACCTCCGGTTATCGTATAACAAAGCAAGGCAAGCTGCCATTACCAAGGAAATACTAGAGATTGTAAGTGGAGCCGAAGCTTTAAAAAACAGCTGATTTCGGGCAATCTTTTGCCCATTAAATCGTTTAACCAATACAAAAACATTTAGATTATGATCTCAAAAAAAGTTGAAGAAGCCATCAATATCCAGATTAAAAATGAAGAACATTCTTCGAGGATTTACATGGCAATGGCCTCCTGGTGTGAAACCAAAGGTTACCGGGGTGCTGCTGATTTTCTATATAAACAGTCGGACGAAGAACGGATGCATATGCTAAAGTTCATTAAATTTTTGAATGACAGAGGCGGTTATGCAGTATTATCAGCACTTGAAGTTCCTGCATCAACCTACAACTCTTTGCTCGACGTTTTTAACCATGTGATGAGCCATGAAGAGTTTATTACCGACTCCATCAACAAGCTTTATGAAGTTTCGTTGAATGAAAAGGATTACACCACTGGCAACTTCCTGCAATGGTACATCAATGAACAGATTGAAGAAGAAAGCACAGTACATGGAATACTGGACAAAATGAAGCTTGTTGGTGAAGATAAAGCAGGAATGTTCCACATGGACAAGGATCTGCAAGCTATGGCTGCAGCCAAAGTAGTGGCACCTATTGCTGAATAATTTCTTATTTTTTTGAAAAATAACATAAAGCTGCCCTTACAGGGCGGCTTTTTTTGCTATTTCTCAGTATTTTTCTGAGCCTCAATTCCGTCACATAACTGCGCATACCATTTTTCACCATATTTCCTGACAAGAGAGTCTTTCAGAAAAACATACATGGGAACATTCAGTCTTTTCCCCAATTCAAGTGCCGGTTGACATATATGCCACTGATGGTAATTGACAGCATCAAAATCGTTGTAACGATTGATACGAACCGGGTATAAATGACATGAAACAGGCTTGCGGAATTTGGATTTGCCAGCCTCCCAGGCCTTTTCAATAGCACAACCAGCAATTCCGTCTTCTGAAAATACAACAAATGCACATTCAGCTCCATTTACAAGAGGAGTAACATAATGGCCGAAAGCATCGTAATCGAACACACCCAGGTGTTCAACAATTTCAAGTCCATCCTGCCGCATAAAGGGCTTAATGTAATCAAGCGAATCTTCGAGTTCACCTATTTCGCTTTCTTCAAGCGGAGCTCCGGCATCACCTTCCACACAGCAGGCTCCCTTGCATTTCATTAAATCGCATACAAAGCAAACCTTCCCAAGGTCGTCAGAATTAATTGTATCATCAATGGCTATCATGCTGCAAAGATAAGTGGAATGAATTTCACTATAACAATTGTTGAATTTACGGCTTCAATCATTCAGTCCTTATAATTTCAAAATTGTTGACCACCGAAACCAAAATTTCAATCATCATCATATAAATTGCAGATTTACGGGCAATTAAACCACAGGTTTTGGAAGCGATATAATCATGAACATTTCGCCATCAGGCATCATCTAACCATACCCATTCTGAAAAATCTTAAAAACTTGATAAATCTATTTGCGTTTTTAAAAAATGGTTTACTTTTGACTGTCTATTCGCACATAAAATGACATCCAGGTATTCTTACAGGCTAACGGCCAAAACAATCTTCCGCAACATTAAAAACAGGGATGAATATCAGTCCTGACTCCCTCCTTTGTTTTCATTTTTTCTAAAAATTACCTTTTTATTTTCCTTAAACATCTAATTATCATGGAATTACCATTTGCCGAATCATATAAAATAAAGATGGTTGAACCTATCCGCCGCAGTACCCGCGAACAGCGTGAGCAGTGGATAAAAGAGGCCAACTACAATCTTTTCAAACTGAAAGCTGAATATGTTTTTATTGACCTGTTAACCGACTCAGGAACCGGTGCTATGAGCGACCGTCAATGGAGTGAGATGATGTTGGGAGATGAAAGCTATGCCGGAGCGTCATCATTCTACAAAATGAAAGACACCATCAGGGAATTGCTCGGTTTTGAATACTTTTTACCCACACATCAGGGCAGGGCTGCAGAAAATGTTTTGTTTTCGGCCATGGTAAAGGCAGGTGATTTTGTACCTGGAAACTCACATTTTGACACGACCAAAGGGCATATAGAATCGCGCAAGGCCAAAGCTATTGATTGCACCATTGATGAAGCTTTTGATACGAGCGTATACCATCCGTTTAAAGGCAATATTGACCTGAATAAGCTGGAAGATGTGCTCAAAAACCATCCCAAAGAAAAAATTCCATTTATAGTTGTAACCATTACCTGCAATTCGAGTGGAGGACAACCTGTTTCAATGGCAAACATCAAAGCAGTTAGACAACTGGCTGATAAATACGGAATTTTTGTACTGTTTGATTCAGCCCGCTTTGCAGAGAATGCCTATTTTATAAAAACCCGTGAAGAAGGGTATAAAGATATTTCCATCCGCGATATCGTCCTCGAGATGTTTAGTTATGCTGATGGCATGACAATGAGCAGCAAAAAGGATGCAATTGTGAATATGGGCGGATTTATCGCCCTGCGCGACAGAGAGTTGTTTGAGAAAGCGACTGTTTTCAACATCATGTTTGAAGGTTATGTGACCTATGGTGGCATGTCAGGTCGCGATATGAATGCCCTGGCTCAGGGGTTGCGCGAAGGAACTGAGTTTGATTATCTGGAAACACGTATCGGCCAGGTAGCATATCTGGGCAACCGTTTGGTTGAGTTTGGCGTTCCGGTGCAACAGCCTTTCGGCGGACATGCCATATTTGTTGATGCCAAACGCTTTTTACCTCAGTTGCCCAAAGAACAATTTCAGGCGCAATCTCTGGCTGTTGAACTTTATCTTGAAAGTGGCGTAAGAGGTGTTGAAATTGGAGCTCTGCTTGCCGACCGCGACCCTGAAACCCGCGAAAACCGCTACCCTGCTCTTGAACTGCTCAGGCTAACTATTCCCAGAAGAGTTTATACAAACAACCATATGGACTATGTTGCTACAGCTCTGGCCAATGTTTATGAGCGAAGAAACACTTTGACAACAGGGCTCAAAATTATTCATGAAGCTCCGATTATGCGCCATTTTACTGTGGATCTTGCAAAAGTTTAGGCTTTTTCAGCCATTCTTCAGAAACCTGCCATAAACAGCGTTCCGGCAAATGGCTAAAAATAAAAGAAAGCCCTTCCGGGCTTTAGAACAAAGTGCACATCAGATGTATCAATCACCACATCAGATGTGCACTTTGTTATTTCCCGCTTGCGCATTTATCCGGCAATTCTGCAAAAAACCACAAAAATGAGACCCGGGTTATCTGTCAAGCCATTCCCTGAAAGCCTGCACCCGCTCACGGGCAACCACTATATCTTTATCATCCACTCCGTCAATCTGAAGACGCAACCTGCTGTTTGACCACGCTGTAATACTGGCACAGGCATTCAATGAAACCAGATATTTTCTGTTTATTCTGAAGAATTTTTCCGGATCAACTATTTCTTCAAGATGATCAAGGGCAAAGTCGATGCAATAGCTCCGCTTTCCTTTCGTATGCAAATAAGTAGCTTTTTCATAGCTATAGAAAGCATCAATTTCTTCAATTGGAATGGATTTGATTCGATCGCCTATCTTTACCAAAAACCTTGATTTATATTGCTTTTCCTGTTTTTGGGCAACCATTTCAAAAAGTTTCTCAAGCGCAGGCATCGGAGAAAACTGTTTTACCTTTTCAATGGCTTTCAACAAACGTTCTTCCTCAACAGGCTTTAACAAATAATCAATACCGTTGGTGTTAAAAGCTTCAATAGCATAATGATCCCAGGCTGTTGTAAAAATGATCGGGCAACTCACCTTTATCTGCCTGTAAATCTCAAAACTTAATCCGTCAGCAAGTTGAATATCAGAAAAAATCAAAGCGATGCCCTGGTTTGTCGATAGAAATTCAACAGAATCGCGCACTGATTCCAGGCTTGCAACAACATCCATATCCGGAGCAACCTTGCTGAGCAAACGTTCAAGATGGCGTGCGGCTCTCGCCTCATCTTCAATTATAAGAACCTTCATTTCTCTGTTTTTTGAATGATAGGAATCCTTACCAGGTAAGTTTTAGTGTCAGCATGTATCTCAATTTGCCTGTCGGTAAAAAAGCTATATTGCTGCGAAATATTCCTCAGCCCGGTATTTTTTGAATCTTTTCCTGAGTTTTTAAGTTTCAGTGCATTTTCAACTTCAATAAAATCTCCATTCTGCTTTATCGCAATATGCAAAGGATATTTTTCCGATACTTCATTGTGCTTTACAGCATTTTCAACCAGTAATTGCAACGTCATTGGCACAATAAGAGCCTGACAGTCTTCATTAAGTGTGATACTCAAATGAAGCTTATCGCCAAAGCGCGTTTGAAGCAGCCAAGCATAAGACTTCATAAAGTCCACTTCTTCTTTCAGGCTAACCAATTCCTTATCGCGGCAATCAAGCACATAACGGAACAAATCACTCATTTGCCTGATGAACTTTACAGCCTGAGCCTGATCATCATATACCAAATCGCTGAGCACATTGAAGCTATTGAACAAAAAGTGTGGATTGAGTTGGTTTCGCAGCGATTCATA
The DNA here is from genome assembly GCA_020636745.1 of Lentimicrobiaceae bacterium. Lineage (NCBI taxonomy): Bacteria > Pseudomonadati > Bacteroidota > Bacteroidia > Bacteroidales > Lentimicrobiaceae > Lentimicrobiaceae bacterium. The sequence continues at coordinate 201,581 of JACJXH010000005.1, forward strand.
CTTATAGGTCATCATTTCTGATTTAAGTTCAGCTTCTCTTAATACCGACTTTCTCCATGCTTTAAAAAAGCCAACAGCCGTAAAAACAAGCGAAATAAAAAGAGAGATAAGAAATGTGATAAGAATTGAGTGGGAAATAGATTGCCAGGCATCTGATGGAGCAATGCCATGCACCAGATACATCATGATCAACTGTACGGATATAAATGCCCCAACCGACCAGATTAGCAGGCTGGAAATTTCAATAAATGTCCGTTTCACTGGCTTATCAATCCAACGAATTTTTTTATCGAGCAAATTCCCTATCATCACCGGCCCGGTCCACTGGGTTATACATATGGAAAATGACCAGATAAAACCTATCAAAAACCGTTCAGGACTTACAAAGACATTTCCAAAAAAAATTACGAGAATAAGTAGCGACAACACTACATTAGCCAGTAAAAACTGCCATAAGTTTTTTACACTAATTTGCCTGCTGTAAATGTTCATATTGATAATTTATGCCAAAACGATTGATTGTGTAAAATTAAAGATAAAAGAAACGATTTTCATGATTCAATTTTTCGCACTATGAAAATGCTCAAACACAAGGGAGAGTATAAAAAGCAGCCGGAACCATTATGTCAACCATGTAGAAGATTCCGGCCGGGGATTTGGGTAAACTGCTTTCATTAATTGCATGAAGCTGTAATTTCAACTGCCTGCTGTTTACCCCATACAGGATGTAAACTTGATTTAGGTTTAAAACCATCCCAGGTGGCAACAAGCTCCTTTGCCTGATCGCAAAACGCTTTTGGATCTTGTCCAAAAAACCGGGCTGTTCCAATATCATTCTGAAGTTTTATTAATCTTGCCCTGGGGTTTGAAGGGTCGATACCCATAGCTGTACCGGCAGCCTGTGAAGCCAGCATACCGAACTTTTGTCCTCGTTCCATCGGGTTAACCATCAACCTGCCTGAATAAAACATAGCCTGCAAAGCATAAACATCAGCTTCCTTATTGGTAATTTCAAGCATTTTGTTTATTGAAATTTCTGCCGCATCAAGCAAAGCATCTTTTTTGTTCATATCAGAAGGCTCCATAAAGCTCATAATGATATAACAGTGTGCATGATAATACAGAGGAAGCCATTCGTCAGGCGTTGATTTTGCTATCATACTAAACTTGTTGCCAAGAGCCTGGAAATCATCCATTGATTTGCACGTAGCATACTGAGAAAGGCTCTCTCCCATTGCCTGATAGTATTGTTCTTTTTGCGACATAGCAGCAAATGAAATAAATAACATAGCAAGGGTAATGTGAATTGTTTTCATGTTTGTAGTTTTTAGGTTTATAGGGGTTGTTGTTTCCTTTTCGTTGAAGCACCTTTCTTTAACATTTCTCAATGTTCACAGGGCTGTTTTACAATATCTTACTGAATTTTATCCAATTGATTCTGGTCTCCTTTTTTGGTAAAAGTGATAAAACATGCGAGCACAAAGAACCTTCCCGAACCAGGAGTAATAGCAGTACTCTGATAAATGCCTGACTCATCGGGTTGACTGGAGAATCGCCTCCCGAACTCCTGCTTAAACCCGGGCAAATTGGTTACCGCTCCATAGATGATGATATGAGGTTTAAACAAAAAGCTCCAGCTTACATCCAAAGTGTGATATGCCATGGTTTGCATGCTATTAAAATTATTGCTGTTAGGATCATTATAAACCCTTGGCGAAGAGTATCGGTAGTTGACACCTGCAAGCGAACGCAATTTTCCGAACCAGTGCTTATACACTACGGCCAGATTGTGAGTACTTGCAAAATTCGGGATAGCTGTTTCGGGATAATTCCGGTAGTTGCGTCTGGTATCAAGATATGAATAAGATATCCAATAGTCGCCGTGCTTGATGGTCTTTTTGTCGCGCCAGTAAAGGTCAAGTCCACGTGCAAACCCATTACCGTTATTATTATAAGATTCAGGAAGATAAAACTCATCGGTCAGCTGCTTAACGAGATTTTGATAATCTTTATAATAAATCTCTGCTCTAAGCGTACGGCCTTTTTCAGAAGACTGATAACTTAAAATATAATGATTAGCTCTTTCGTATCCGAGCCAACGGGTATAAAACAGATAATCGTCGGAGGGATTTTGGTAAAACCACCCATAAGCAGCAGAAAACTGGCTGTTTTCGTTCAGTTTCCATGCTGCTGTAATCCGGGGAGCCATGTTGAATTTCCGGAGATAATCAGAATACTCAACCCGCCCTCCGATACGGGCCACAAAACGACCTGATGTATACATTTCAGCCTCGGTAAATGCGGCGATTACATTATTGTTAACACGGTTACTAAATGAATCAACAGGTGTTTGCCAGATTTGCTCCGACAAATGACTAAACCATTCAGCACCAGCCCTGACAGTTACTTTATTGGTCATCTCGCGCGAAACAACCTGCTTAAGATGAAATCCGTTCAATTCTTTGTCCCAATGTTTGCCATCAAATGCCACTTTGTCAAAATCGCTGGTAAAAGAAGCTGCGCTTGAAAGTGTTGTTTTTTCGCCCAAATTTGCTTTCCAGGATGCATTCACAAAAAAATTGCGGTTATTTAGTGCATAATCAATCATTTTGTTTTGGTCCAAATCGAGCTGAGCCAGAATAAAGCTGCCATTATCAAAGCTGCTGTATATTTTAAGCATTCCTGTTTTACCGGTTTTCCGTCGGATACTTACAGCTCCGTTGCATGATTCAGGTGCTTTTTGCCATTGATAGTTCTGAGGTACCAGTTGCATGTAAGGTGCCAGATTGGTATAACCCAAAGAAGCTGTTAATGCACTGCTTCCTTTCATTTTAGTAACGGCCATTTCGGCACCAATTGATAAAATGGAGAGGTCAAGCTGATTCTGAGAGGGCATATCATTGGTATTTAGCAACAATACACTCGAAAGTGCCTGGCCATATTCAGCTGAATAACCGCCTGTACTGAAAATAGTACCTTTAAACATAAACGGATTAAAACGACCGCGGGTGGCGGTATTGGGCGCTGATGAGTTATAGGGCGTGTGTACCAATGCCCCATCAATATATGTTTGCGACTCATCGCTATCGCCTCCTTTAACAAAAAGCCGGCCCGATTCACCATTGGTAGTGGTTCCCGGAAGGGTTTGAAGCGCGCCAAAAACATCGCCTGCAGCCCCTGCTGTTGTAATCATATCAAGAGAACTCAGGTGGTTGGCTTGCTTCTTATCTCCAGCCTCAAATGTACCGGCTGTTATGGTTACCGCATCCAACCGGTTAAACTTTTCCTTTAGCTCAACATCCAGGTGAATATTGCTTCCTGTAAGCTCCAATTCTTTCGAAAAAGGTTCAAAACCCATAAACTCAACCATCAGCACATAAGAGCCTTTCTTTTGAGTTTTAAAACTGAACTTGCCATCAACATTACTCGATGTACCATCGTAAGTCCCCTTCAGATAAACATTGGCACCGGGTAAACTTCCGTCTTTCGGAGCTCTTACAGTTCCACTTATGGTCGTTTGAGCCGATAATCCTACGCTGAATAAGAATAAAAAGAAGGCGATACAGTTCTTCATGGCTTTTGCTTTGATGAAGCAAAGATGCTTCGGGCTTTAGCCGAAAAAAAACAAAAGCTACCGTATTGTCGGAAAATGCGGATGAATTGTAGAGTAAACCGGAAGAGTATTTTTAAAAACGGAGAACACTTTAGCGGCAGTAATCATCTCCGCTTCGCTTTAAAAGTGACAAAGAAGGGTTTCGTCTATTTTTTCCCAAACGCAGTAATAGATGAAACTGAATCCTTCAACACACCTGTTAAAACCTTATTCAATTGATTTAATGACCCTTAACCACTAAATCCTTCACTTATATTTTTACCCTTTTAAACTTAACTTTATCCTCTGGTTTCATTTTTTCACATGCATATTGAAAAATCAATCTTGGTGAAACATCCTTCCATTTCATTAAAAAATCTTCAGTTAAAGCATGATTAAGCTTCCATGCCTCCCTCAAAAACCAGCCCATACCCTGATGAACCTCACGTTCGGTGTCAACCATTAAAGGCTCAAGTCTGTTGAATAAAGGGCTGTAATCCTCGTTCTGCCTGAGTAGTTTGATAAATGTAACCGGAACACACCTGCGCTGAAATTTATAAACCGAGGCAACCCAGTTGTCCATTCTTTCAGGAGAAAGCACCCCGGTTTTTATCAGTTCAGGAAGTAAAAACATTCCGAGATAATCAGCGTGAGCCCAATTGGAAATACCAATACTGAAAAGGCTTTCGAGTCTTTCTATATCTTTATCTTGAAACTGATTCAGCAACATGCTCATCATGCTAAAAACAAAAGAAGTTTCTTCATATCTCCCGCTTTGCATCAATAAAGGGGCTGATTCAAAAACCAAATCAAGGGTTAAATCACCTGACTTTTTCAGTTCAGCCATTTTTGTGTCCATATGCTCCTTTGTTAATCCCCAGCCATTGTACCCGCCTTTAAAATAGCGCGAATACTTTTTTACGATTTCATCGTTGGCATTGGCCACACAATAAGCGGCCAAATCATTGTAAAGAGAATCAGCTGTCATATAAAAAATGATAAAAATGATTAACAATCAGACGAGTTGAAAAAAGCTTTCAAGAATTACTTAAAAACAGATGTTGACACATGATGCCTGATTTTTCGGAATCCTAATCGCCACAGAAAAACAATAAATACAAGAAAAACAATGATCAGAATCCAGGCTCTGTCATTTAAAGCTGCAGCAGAGCCAGCATACCAAAAAATCAGGAAATCATAAATTCCATGTGCAAAAATGGCATATAACAGGCTTTTTGCAAGATTCAAAAATGTGCTTGTAAAGCTAAACCGAGCGATAGAAAAGTAGTAACCCATGATAACGCCAAACAAGGCATGAGCAGGCACTGCTAATATTCCCCGCATAATACCTACCCCTGCCCCATGCTGAAAAACGTAGAAAATATTCTCGAGACAAGCAAAACCAAGTGAAACAAAAACGGCATAAACAATACCATCGTAGTTCTCATTAAAATTGCGGTTCTTCCATACTATCCAGTAAAGGAACATGAACTTGAACAGCTCTTCAGGAATAGCAGCCCATGCAAATGCCTTGATAATCGCATTGTTTAATATGCCATCGGGCACAGGGAACAAACCATCAAGCGGTGTTAAAACAACAAGGGTTACTATGGCCGAAAGTATGCCACCCATAAAAGTTTTAATAAGCAACCCCAATGGCTCCTTCTCATATTTATCGCGATAATAAACATAACCCAAAATAATAACAACCGGAAGCGTTGAAATGGCAATGAGCAACATAAAGGTTTGAATTAAATATTTAATTGGAAAAACAACAAATTTCCGAGTCCGGATTATTAAATTGATTGCAGAAAACTCTCATTACCCTGACATAACCAAAGGAGCAAAATATTGACAAGACTGATATTCAATCGATAACAAATCAGACAAAACCAACAGAAATCAACACTATAAAGGCAGAGTAAAACTAAAAACAGCCCCTTTCCCTACCTCGCTTTCAACCTGAATATGACCTCCCAGCTTTTCAACAAACTCACCACACAGAATAAGACCGAGCCCTGTGCCGCTTTTCACATGGCTATTGTGAGGTTGAAATGATTCTTCCTTATTAAACAAGTATTTAATGTGTTCCGGTTCAATACCTTTGCCATTATCGGCCACTGAGATAAAATAGCCATCAGGCTGTTTCTGGCATGAAACAACCACTTCACCTCCCGGTTTATTAAACTTCACTGCATTCCCAACCAAATTACCCAAAATTATACGAAGCAAAGTTTTATCGGTATTAATCTGCAATTCAGCATCTGTTTTATTTATCAACTTTAAGTCGTTAACCATTGCCCCTGCTTTGGCAGTATTGAGCACCTCATTGGTTAAATCGGATAGCGTGAATACCTGCGGATTGATATCAATAGCACCCCGTTGCGATTTAGACCAGTAGAGGAGATTATCAAGCAACTGAAAAGTTACAGTTGAGGCCTGGTAAATACTTTCAGCATAAAACTTTAGAGTGGCCTGGTCGGCGGTTTCTATCTCTTCATTCAACAACTCCGACAGATTAAGAACTGATGAAAACGGATTCCGGATATCATGCCCGATAATAGAAAAGAGTTTATCCTTTGTTGCATTTGAATCACGCAGTAATTCCGATTGTTTCAACACTTCTTCATTCCGGCTTTTAAGTTCTTTATTGGCTTGTTTCAATTTCTTACGACCACTTAAAACCACAATCGCCAGAACAGAAATCATGAGCAAAATTGACACTATCCCAGCTGTTACAATGCGCTGATTTCTAATGACTTCAAATTGATATTGATTTTCCGACATAAGTCTTGCATTTTCAGACTCTATGGTCTTAACCTCATATCTTGTCTGGATTTCCTCAAGCAGCTCATTTTGTTCATTCTTTTGAATACTGTCTTCAAGAATTACAAATGCCTCCAGATGTTTCAGTGCTTCAGTATTTGATGAAACCCCTTTGAATATCTTATACAAGTTTAAGTGAATATCGTAAAGAGACTTTATATCCTTCAACGAATCTCCAATTGCAAACGCCCGGTTAGCCAGTGTAATGGCTTCAGGTATTTGTTTCAATTCGCGCTTCTGTATCGACATGCCATTTATTGCCAAAGCCTGTTTCCATGGATTGTTTATTTTCTGATAAATGCTATTTGCTTCCTCAAAAGTGGTAAATGCATCCTTATAGTTTTTTTGCTTTTCGTAAATGAGTGCAATCTGCATCAAATTGTTGGCCATGTATTCGAGAAATCCTGCCTTCTTGTTTATTGCATAAGCCTTATTATACTCTCTTACAGCCTCATTCAGCCTTCCTGTGTTTTGATAAATCAGGCCCAACCCATGCAGCGAGGCCGCCTCGTACTGATAAATACCATCAGCCTTTGCAGCTTCAATACTCACTTTAAACATCTTTTCAGCATCATTAAACTTTTTCATTTCTTCGTAAATGCTGGCGAGATTATTGGCTGTACGGGCAATGCCAAAGTTATCTTTCCTTCGGATTTCAATTTCATACACTTCATGATACAAGTACAAAGCGGCATCGCTGTTGCCCAGCTGTTTATATATTAAGCCAAGATTATTCAGATTACCAGCAATTTCAGAAGAGTCGTTCAACTGCCGGAATATTTGCAATGCCCGATTTTGAAAATCAAGTGCTGTCCTGAACTTTCGTGTATCTCTGTTGATAATTCCCAGCAGATTAAGAATCTTCCCTTGTTGATACAGATCATTCGTTTTTTGAATGTATTCAAGAGCTTTTTCAGCAAAAAGAGCTGCATCAGCACTTTTGCCCTGAACAATTTTTATTGCTGCCAGGTTACGGTTGGCAAGTGCAAGACCTTTAGCATACTGAATTTTTTGAGCCAGTTGCAAAGCTTGTTGTGTATGAAGCATAGCTGTGTCGGGCATCGAAAACTTAAGTTCCCAGCCAAGTTCATTCAAAATATCTGCACGTTTCTGTCCTTCAGATTTGGCTAATACTCTTTTTAAACTATCAATAACCGATAAATCAAAGGCATATACCTGGGTGGTAAAACAAATTGAGAATATGAAAAAGTATAGAACTTTACGCATAAATCAATAATAATTAGTCTTATATCTCTAATATTCAGCTTACAAAATAATGTTCTAATGCTGGCTTATACAACTTATTTTAAAAATTGCAGTCTCAAAGCACCCAATAATCTGAATATTATAGTTGACCTTACAAATATAGCAAAATCATTCTCCAAAGCAAGTATTATAAATACTTAATACAGTGACTAAACCATTGAATCGCAGATCAGATAACAAATTTCGCCATTTTTTTGCAGATTCATTCCAAATTAACAATTTTCTTTTAAACAACAGCCAATCAATTGGTTTTGAGATTATATTTGCAATAGTTTCAAATGCTATGAAAGGGATAAAATCTTATTCAAACCTTTACCACTGCTTTGGGCGTGGGCTTTATGAATGCTGGCTTTGCTAGTTATTCTCCCTTTCTGAAACTGCAGCCAACTGCAGCCAGCTTTCATCTATTTCCTAACTCTTCTGATTTTTCACTATATTCTGTTCATATGGCCACATCCGGCTATGTATTCGACATCCGGCATTATTCAGTGCACGATGGTCCCGGAATCCGCACTTCAGTGTTTATGAAGGGCTGCCCGCTGCGTTGCGATTGGTGCCACAATCCTGAAAGCCAGCTGATGCTTCCCATTGAAGTTATTAAAGAAAAAAAAATCGGCGACAAACTTTTAAAACTGCCTGAAACCATAGGCAAGCTCATGTTACCAGCCGATGTTCAGGAAGAGATCCTTAAAAGCCGGCTATTTTTTGAAGAATCGAAAGGAGGTGTCACTTTTACCGGAGGAGAACCTTTGATGCAGCCTGATTTCCTCTCAGATTGTTTAAACCTTGCCCATCGCAGCAATATTCACATTGCTCTTGACACATGCGGATTTGCCCAACCTCAGACTTTTAACAGAATCATTGCACAAACAGACCTGGTATTGTTCGATTTGAAACATACCGACAGTTTGATGCACAAAAAATTCACCGGTGCTGCGCTAGAGCCAATACTGATAAACCTTCAATCCGAAGTACTGGCCCAAAAACCGCTTTTTGTAAGAATTCCCTTAATTCCGGGCTTTAATATGACCTTGGAAACCTACCACGAAATGGCAAAAGTGCTAAAAAGGCTAAAAAACCTCAAACAGGTTGATTTACTGCCATACCACCGCATTGCATCTCATAAATACACCCGACTGGGTATGCAAAATAAAATGGCTGAAATAAATGAACCAAAAGAAAAAGAAGTGAACGAAGCGGTCAGCTTCTTTATGCATGAAGGTTTTAAAACCACCGTTGGAGGATAAGCAAACCTTACACCTTCAGCCAATAGTAAATTATCACTACACATCTGAATCAAAAACTTTATTGGAATAATCAACATGAACCACAGAATCACACAATTACGCGAATCGAGCCTGAATGCAACCAACCGGATATCAGATGAACGGGCCCGGCTTATCACCAGTTTTTACAGCAAACCTGAAACCAAGGGACTTCCTGTTCCGGTACAGCGAGGCCAAGCCCTGCAATATCTGATGCAGCATAAAAAATTATACATTGGAACAAATGAGCTGATTGTTGGTGAACGAGGCCCGGAGCCCAAATCTGTGCCAACCTATCCCGAAGTCTGTGTGCATTCATTACAGGACCTGGATATCCTCAACTCCCGTCCGAAAGTATCGTATAAAGTAAACGAACCAACACGCCATGTCTATAAGGAAGAAATCATCCCTTTCTGGAGCGGAAACAGCATTCGTGACCGGATGTTTGGTGCACTGCCCGAGGCCTGGAAAGAGGCATACCATGCAGGCATATTCACCGAATTTATGGAACAACGCGCACCCGGACACACAGTTGCGGGCGAAAAAGTTTTTAAACACGGCTTACTTGATTTGATAGGTGATATCGACACATCGCTTGCCTCTCTTGATTTTCTTAATGACAAGGAAGCACTTTCAAAATCGGAAGAGCTGCAGGGAATGCGAATTGCGTGTGAAGCTGTAATACTGTTGGCTGAACGCTATGCCGGATTACTTGGAAAACTGGCAATTGAAGAAGAAAATCCGGTTCGCCGTGATGAACTGCTCGATATGGCCAACATATGTCGTAAAGTACCGGCAAATGCACCCGAAACTTTCCATGAAGCGCTTCAGCATTATTGGTTTATCCACCTGGGCGTAATCACCGAGCTAAACCCGTGGGATTCATTCAATCCCGGCAGGTTAGACCAGCACCTGTTGCCTTTTTACACAAAAGAGCTTGCTGCAGGGTCACTTACACGGGAAAAAGCTATTGAACTTCTGCAATCTTTCTGGATTAAATTTAACAACCATCCTGCACCCCCCAAAGTTGGCGTTACAGCTCAGGAAAGCAATACTTATACCGACTTCTGCCTGATTAACGTTGGCGGAGTAAAAGCTGACGGGTCTGATGCAGCGAATGAGCTTAGTTATTTAATCCTGGACGTGATAGAAGAAATGCGTTTGCTCCAGCCCAGTTCTATGGTACAACTGAGCAAAAAAAATCCCGATCATCTGATTCACAGGGCAGCCCAAATTGTAAAAACCGGGTTTGGCCAGCCTTCTATATTTAATACAGATGCTATCGTTCAGGAACTAATCCGGCAGGGAAAAACGCCTGAAGATGCCCGCAGAGGCGGCGCTTCAGGATGCGTAGAGGCAGGTGCTTTTGGCACAGAAGCTTATATCTTAACCGGTTATTTCAATTTACCAAAAATCTTAGAGTTAACGCTATACAATGGCCTCGATCCATTAACCGGCAAACAACTCGGCCCGCAAACCGGGAATCCCGCTGATTTTAATACCTATGAGGATTTTATGATGGCCTATCAGAAAATGCTTAAACACTTTATTGATATTAAAATTTCAGGCAGCAACATCATCGAATCCATCTGGGCAAAACATATGCCAGCACCTTTCCTTTCGGCCATTATTGACGATTGCATTACCAACGGCTGCGACTACAATGCCGGTGGAGCGCGTTACAACACCAACTACATACAAGGTGTTGGGCTCGGAACAATGACCGACTGCCTTTCCTCCATAAGGCACAACATCTTTGATAACAAGCGCTTTACTATGAAACAACTCATATGTATGCTTGAAAACAATTTTGAGAGCCACGAACAAGAGCTGGGCCAACTTTTATTTGACACCCCCAAATATGGCAATGACAATCAAGCTGCAGACCGGCACGTAGTAGAAGTTTTTGAAGCATTTTTCAATGTAGTTGATGGTCGAAAAAGCCCCAGAGGAGCAACCTACCGGGTTGAAATGCTTCCTACTACTTGTCATGTTTACTTTGGAAGCAAGATAAATGCGCTACCCGACGGACGCAAAGCAGGCAAGCCCGTTTCAGAAGGAATTTCACCAGTTCAGGGAGCTGACCGTAACGGACCCACAGCCGTTATAAAGTCTGCCGCCAAGTTTGACCAGATTAAAACCGGAGGGACATTGCTGAACCAGAAATTCTCCCCCTCTTTCTTCAAAGATGATGAAGCCATCATAAAAATCGGACAACTGGTAAGAACCTACTTCAGAATGGATGGTCACCATATACAATTTAATGTGGTGTCGGCTCATACTTTAAGAAAAGCACAATCCAATCCAGAACAATACAATAACCTGATTGTCAGAGTTGCCGGATATAGCGACTACTTCAATGATCTTACGCCTGAACTCCAGGAAGAGATTATATGCCGTACCGAACAGGAAAGTGAGTATTTTTGATAAATTCAGTGCTTAAAATCCAGTGTTTCATTCAATGCCAAAAGCCTGAAGCTATGATTACACTCAAAACAGTCATTTAAAATTCAACAACCTGAAAAACACAAATAACAGATGATGAAAAATTTCAAAATCCACGCTCTTCTTATCATCCTTTTATTGAGTCACACCTTTTCATCTTTCTCATGCACAATCATTGCAGTTGGCAAAAAGGCAAGTAAAGACGGTTCGGTTATTGTTTCGCATACCGACTGCGGCGATAATTCGAGATTTAAAGTCATGCCCGGACAAAAATATCAGAAAGGAGCGATGGCTCCTGTTTACTGGGGATTGCAGGATGTAAGGCAACCACTCGACAGCATGGGTAAAATAATAGGATATATTCCTCAGGTTGCACAAACCTATACTTATATCCGATCAGCCTATTCTCACATTAACGAATATCAGCTGGCCATTGGTGAAAGCACCTTGAGCCAGCGCGATGAGCTTAAAATTGTTAGAGAAGAAAGCAAACAGATAATGACCATTGAACAGGCTCAGATTTTTGCACTTGAGCGCTGCAAAACAGCCCGTGAAGCACTTGAGTTAATAACGCACCTGCTTGATACTTACGGATTTTTACCGTCCTGTGTTGACGAGTCTGAATGTTTGGCTATCGCCGATCCAAATGAGGTCTGGATTCTTGAAGTTTTTAGTGTTGGCCCCGGCTGGGAACCAGGCAGTAAAAAACCAGGCGCCATTTGGGCTGCTCAACGCCTGCCGGATGATCATGCAACATTGGTTGCTAACTGGAGCATAATAAAAGAAATTAACATCAAAGACAAAGCAAATTTCAGGGCATCAACCAACTACATGAGTGAAGCTATTGAGCGTGGCTGGTATAACCCCAACTCAGGCAAACCCTTTATCTGGCAGGATGCATATGCCCCGCTACCCCGCGAATGGGCAACTTCTCGCCTGTGGATGTTCTACAGCAAATACGCACCTGACATCAAAGACATGCCCGACAGAACACTCAAAACACCTTTTGATACACAAAATCCATATGTTCAGTATGTTGAACCCCTGAGTTTATATCCTTTCTCATGCAATCCGGTTGAAAAAATTGGCATACAGGATGTAATGGCTATGCAGCGGTATACCTTTGAAGGAACCATTTATGATATGTCAAAACACCCATCATATTTTATACCTGATGGAAAAGGTGGAATGAAATACAGCAACATGGCCACTCCTTTTCCAACCCGCAACATGCGCGAACTTCTGGGCATCACATGGCGCAGAAATGTGGCACGCGGCGGATACGGTATGATTGCCCAACTTCGCTCCTGGCTGCCCAATGAAATAGGCGGCGTTTACTGGGTTTATCTTGATAATCAAGCTGTAAGCCCTTATTTGCCGGTATATTGCGGCATTCAACAAATACCGCAATCATATGCCACCTACGACCCCGATCAATTTGATGATGCCAGTGCCAAATGGACCTTTGATGAAGTGGACAATTTGTTATATCTCAACTGGCAGGAAGGATTTAAACTGGTAAAAGCTGAGCAGCAAGCACTTGAAACTTCCTTTATGGATGAAATGAAAAAAGATGAACTCATCTTTAATGAATTGCTCAGCAAAAACCGCCAGGAAGCACTGCAATTTATCACCAGCAGAACTGCTGAAAAAGCGGCCCGCAACGTTGAATCGTATCGTAAACTGCGAAAAACACTGCTTACCAAATTCACCAACAACCGCCAGGGAATTAACTTCCAGTAAGGAGTGCCAGGCTAACCCCTTAAAAATACCAATCCCGGTAACCTGTAATTCGGTTATCGGGATTTCTTTCCTGTAGAACTTCCCGGCAAAAAAAGAGTGCAGAAAAGCTGTTTGAGTAAGAATAGAGAATAGCGTATATTTACAAAAACTATAAGCATGACCAATCCCGACTCAAAAATGCCCTATTCCATGTTTCTTTTATCGTCCATACTTGTTTTTACAGGCCTGGGTGGTTTATACGGAGGCTACTCACTTATTGATTCACCAGATGGCTCAAGCCTGAAAATGAGCACTGATATATTAGCCAACAGCCCCTTTAACAATTTTCTTATTCCCGGCATTATTCTGCTTTTATTTAACGGAATATTGCCATTGCTGATTGTATGGGGTTTATTTGCCAAACCCAACTGGCACTGGCCAGAAATGCTGAACCTTTACCATAAACAACACTGGTGTTGGACATTCTCACTTTATTACGGTTTTATACTTGTCATCTGGATAATCGTTCAAATAATTCTTTTGGGCTATTCATCTTTACTTCAACCTGTATTTGCATTAACCGGCGTATTAATTTCAATCCTTACGCTCTTGCCCAAAGTATTTCAATACTATAAAAAACATTTATAAACCATTGAATAAAACTAATACACGCAATAACCGGCCTTTGAATTTCAGATGCCGGGGGCAAGCGGTTTAGTTTAGTTTACAGCCATTTTCTATATCTTTGCACCTGTTTTTAAAATTCCAATTATGTCTGATTCATCCACTAAAAGTTTTAAACGTTATACTGTAACTTCCGCTCTTCCTTATGCCAATGGGCCAATACATATCGGTCATCTTGCCGGTGTTTACGTTCCGGCCGATATTTATGTTCGATATCTGAGGTCCAAAGGAGAGGATGTGATTTTTATCGGTGGTTCCGACGAACATGGCGTTCCTATTACGATTAAAGCCCGCAAAGAGGGGGTTACTCCTCAGCAGGTGGTTGATAAGTATCATGGAATTATCAAAAAGTCATTTGAAGATTTTGGGGTTTCATTTGACATTTACTCGCGTACATCAAATGCCACGCACCACAAAACAGCCTCCGAATTTTTCACCAATCTCCATGAAAAAGGGGAGTTTATTGAAAAATTTTCACAACAATATTACGACGAAGAACATCAGACTTTCCTGGCCGACAGATACATTACCGGCACATGCCCACATTGTGGCTTTGAAAAAGCTTATGGCGACCAATGTGAGAACTGCGGTACATCGCTGAATGCTACTGATCTTATCAATCCCAAATCGGCGCTTAGTGGAAGTATTCCGGTTATGCGCGACACCAAACACTGGTTTTTACCTCTCGATAAATACGAACCCTGGCTACGCGAATGGATTCTTGAAGGCCACAAAGACGACTGGAAGACCAATGTTTATGGTCAGTGCAAATCGTGGCTTGACCATGGATTGCAGCCACGCGCTGTAACCCGCGATCTCGACTGGGGCGTAAAAGTTCCTTTGCCTGAAGCCGAAGGAAAAGTACTTTACGTTTGGTTTGACGCCCCCATCGGTTACATCTCAGCCACCCGCGAATGGGCTGAACAAACAGGAAAAGCATGGGAGCCTTACTGGAAATCTGCCGACTCCAAACTTGTTCATTTTATTGGAAAAGACAACATTGTATTCCACTGTATTGTATTTCCAGGAATGCTTAAAGCAGAAGGCTCATACATCCTTCCCGAAAATGTTCCGGCCAATGAATTCTTAAATCTCGAAAACGATAAAATATCCACATCACGCAACTGGGCTGTATGGTTACATGAATACCTCGAAGAATTCCCCGGCAAGCAGGATGTGCTCCGTTATGTACTTACAGCCAATGCCCCGGAAACCAAAGACAACGATTTTACGTGGCGCGACTTTCAGGCTCGTAACAACAGTGAACTACTGGCTATTTTCGGGAATTTCGTTAACCGCACACTGGTGCTGACCCAAAAATATTTTGACGGAAAAGTCCCTGCAATGGGCTCTGCTGATGATTACGACCAGCAAGTGCTCGCTGAAATGAAAGACTTTCCTGCAAAAATCGGCCAAAGTATTCAGCTTTACCGCTTTCGCGAAGCCTTAAACGAACTGATGAACCTGGCCCGCCTTGGCAACAAATACCTGACCGACACCGAACCCTGGAAAGTTTTTAAAACCAATCCTGAGCGTGTTCAGACTAACCTGAACATTTCGCTTCAGATTTGTGCAAATTTGGCCATTCTTTGTGAACCATTTCTCCCATTTACCGCTTCCAGGCTTAACAATATGCTGAATCTTGAAGCCTCAAAATGGGATAAGGCCGGAAGTGCTGAACTTCTTCATGAAGGCCACCATCTGAATCAGCCCGAACTTCTGTTTGAAAAAATTGAAGACCAGGCCATTGAACAGCAGGTTCAAAAATTGCTCAACACTAAAAAGGCCAACGAAGCGGCAAATATTGTTGCCAATCCAGCCAAACCAATTGTTGAATTTGACGATTTCGGAAAAATAGATCTTCGGATTGGAACCATTATTGAAGCATCGAAAGTTGCTAAAACAAAAAAATTACTTAAACTTACCATTGACACAGGCATTGATAAACGCACTGTAGTTTCAGGCATTGCCGAATACTATGAACCCGAGAATATTATCGGACAAAAAGTTACCATACTGGTCAATCTGGCTCCTCGTAATCTTAAAGGAATTGAATCGCAAGGAATGATTCTCATGGCAGAAGACCATGACGGTAAGCTTTGCTTTGTTTCGCCAACTGCAGAAATCAATAATGGCAGCGAAGTCAGGTAAAAAAAACGGGGAATTCGCGGTAATTTAATCCGCACAGAGTTCAACCCAATCTTCTTATAATCAAAAACAATGCAGGCATCAATAACGATGCCTGCATTGTTAAAAACAGAACGTTTATCAAACCTGAAAACAGATGAGATAAACGTTCGAGATATCAATTGGAATTAAGAATTCGCAACTGACACAGTAATACTTTACAATTTTTCTGAAAGACCTTTTCCGGGCTTAAATTTTGCAACAGTTTTTGCACTTATTGTCAGCATTTCACCGGTTTTAGGATTGCGGCCAGTTCTGGCTTCTCTGGTTACAGCTGAAAATGAGCCGAAACCTAAAATTTCAACTTTCTGACCTGCTTTTAATGTATCAGCAATGGTGTCGTGATAGCAATCAATGGCTTTTTTAGCTTGTTCTTTTGTTAAACCAGCACCTGCGGCTACAATACCAATTAAATCTGTTTTGTTCATAATTTAAGAATAAAGTTTGTTAATAAATTAATTATGAATTGAGTCAATATGCAATCAAACTTCCTAATTACAGATTATAGGTTGCCTTGCTACACTCTTTTCATTTACAGGAAATCTATGAAGCTGGCAATACTAATTAAATGTTTGGCTAATGTATGAAGAATTGTAATAAAATTTCAAGTATTTACAAGGCTTTGCAAATATTTTTTATCATTTTTTCTTCAATTTTAGTCCCAGGTGAAGAAAGAAACTAAAAAAGGACAATTTATTCAGGGAACCTCCTCAGAAAAACAGAAAAACAGGAAGATGTATTTACATACAGATACATGGAAGCGATATCCCGAATTTTTACATCAGGCAACAGACATCAGCTAACAATCCAAAATCAATTTCCTATCTTTGCAGCATGGCAAACAACGAAGAACTATTTAAAAAAATAATTTCCCATGCCAAAGAGTATGGGTTTGTATTTCAGAGCAGTGAAATATACGATGGCCTTAGCGCTGTATACGATTATGGTCAAAATGGTGTTGAACTCAAAAACAACATCAAAGAATACTGGTGGAAAGCAATGGTACGTTACCACGAAAACATTGTGGGCATCGATTCTGCCATTTTCATGCATCCAACCATATGGAAGGCTTCTGGCCACGTTGATGCATTCAGCGACCCGATGATCGACAACAAGGACTCAAAAAAGCGCTATCGTGCCGATGTGCTTGTTGAAGAATTTATCGCTAAAACCGAAGAGAAGATCAATAAGGAGGTTGAAAAAGCGGCCAAACGTTTTGGCGATGCTTTTGATGAAAATCAATATCGCGCTACCAACCCCAGAGTAATGGAGTATCAATCAAAGATTGATACAGCCAAAACCCGTCTTTACAGCGGACTGGAAAAAAACGATTTTGACGGCATCAAAAAGCTGATTGAAGAACTTGAGATTGTTTGTCCGGTTTCCGGCTCGCGCAACTGGACAGAAGTTAGACAGTTTAATCTGATGTTTTCAACACAGATGGGATCAGTGAGTGACGAAGCCAACACCATTTACCTCCGACCTGAAACCGCCCAGGGAATTTTTGTCAATTTCCTGAATGTGATGAAAACCGGTAGAATGAAAATACCATTTGGAATTGCTCAAATCGGGAAGGCCTTTCGCAACGAAATTGTGGCAAGGCAGTTCATTTTCCGTATGCGTGAGTTTGAACAGATGGAAATGCAATTTTTTGTAAAACCCGGCACTGAACTCGAGTGGTTTGAATTTTGGAAAAAAGAACGCCAGACCTGGCACCTTTCACTTGGCATTCCTGCCGAAAATTACAGATTTCACGATCATGAGAAACTGGCTCATTACGCCAATGCTGCCAGCGATATTGAATTTAACTTCCCTATTGGATTTAAAGAGCTGGAGGGCATTCACTCACGCACCGACTTCGATTTAAGTGCACATCAGAAGTTCTCAGGGAAAAAAATTACCTATTTTGACCCTGAACTTAACGAAAGTTATGTTCCATATGTAGTTGAAACTTCAATTGGGCTGGATCGCACATTTCTGGCATTAATGAGTTACGCGTTTACTGAAGAAAAGCTTGACGATGGCTCAGAACGCATTGTTATGAAATTCCCGCCAGTACTTGCCCCTGTAAAAGCAGCAGTATTACCACTTACAGCAAAAGATGGCCTTCCGGAAAAAGCCCGCATGATTATGGACTCACTCAAATATGAGTTCAACTGCCAATATGAAGAAAAAGACTCCATCGGAAAACGCTATCGCCGTCAGGACGCCATTGGCACCCCGTATTGCATTACAGTTGACCATCAGACACTTGAAGACGGAACTGTGACCATACGCGAACGTGACACCATGAAGCAGGACCGGATTCATGTAACAGAAATCAGCCATATTATCCGCGAACGTCTCAAACCCATTGCCCGGTAAATATTTAGTTTATAAAAAAACAGGCAGGATTTGTATCCTGCCTGTTTTTTTATATCTGAGGTAAACCTATTTGTTATTATATGCATTCATTGTATTGGTTGCGCCTCCGGCTACAAAGCTTTTAACCATTTCAACTGCAACAGGTATTTTTTCCATAAATATTTTTTCTTCCTCACGAGAAAAGCGGCCTAACACATAATCTACCTGAAATCCACGGGCAAAATTACTTCCTATCCCCACCCTGAGTCTTGGAAAATCATTGCGTCCCATCATCTCAATAATATGATTAAGCCCATTATGACTGCCTCCGCTACCTTTCGTTTTCATGCGAAGTACGCCTGTGTCTAAATCCAGATCATCCACAATAACGAGAGAATTTTCAATGCTTATATTTTCCTGTGTTAGCCAATACCGATAAGCCTTACCGCTCAGGTTCATATAAGTGGTTGGCTTGATTATAATCAATGTTTTCCCGCGATATTTTGCTTCGGCGCGTGCAGCCAATCTGTCGGTTGTAAATTTTACACCAAGGTCTGAAGCCAGTGCATCGCCAATAATAAAGCCAATATTATGTCTCGTATTGGCATACTCTTCGCCAATATTGCCAAGACAAACGATTAGATATTTCACATTACCAAGATTAAATCAAACAGAAATCTCTTCTATTTCAACTATTTGCATCATAAAAAAACCGGAAGGCAGCCCGATGCAGCCTTCCGGTTAAATTATATTCACGCTAATTACTTACCAGGAGCAGGCTGTTCAACATTACGGGTTGAAATAACAGTAACGACAACCGAACTCGGGATATCGAGGAACTGAACATTTTCAACTTTAAGGTCAGAAACCCTGATAGACTGATTAATTTCCAATTTGCCAATATTAATCTCGATTTCATCCGGAAGATTAGAAATCAATGCTTTAACTTTCAATTTGCGAAATTTCTTAATCAATTTACCTCCAATAAGAACACCAGGAGAAACGCCTGTAATTTTAATAGGCACAGCAATAGTTACTGGTTTCTCAGGCTGCAGTTCAAGAAAATCTGCATGCAGAATACTATCGCTTACCGGGTGAGACTGAACATCCTGAAGGATAGTCAGATACTCTTTTCCATCAATATTAATATTGATAAGGTGAGAAAACGGGGTATTCAAAATCGGTTTAAAGCTGGTTTCTTCAGCTGAAAAATGAATTTGTTCTTTACCACCATAAATTACACAGGGAACCCTTTCAGCTTTGCGCTGGGCTTTTGCGTCTTTTTTCCCTACGTTCCCGCGGAGGGAACCGCTCAATGAGACTACTTTCATTTGTTTAAAGATTAGATGAATATATAAAACCCTTTGTGGGAATTATTCAAATTTAAAGAGAGTTGAGATAGATTCGTAGTTATGCACTTTACCAATTACATCAGCCAAAAGAGAAGCTGTGCTCAGCACTTTAATCTTGGTACTTTCTACCCGAAGGGGAATTGTATCGGCAACAATAACTTCAGTAAAAGGTGATTTTTCAATACGTTCAACCGCATTGGCCGACAAAAGAGGATGGGTACAGAAAGCCCGAACACTGGCGGCTCCATTTTCCATCATAACTTCAGCAGCCTTGCAGATAGTGCCGGCTGTATCAATAATATCATCCACCAAAACAACATCCTTACCTCTTACATCACCAATTAAAGCCATAGTATCTACATGATTGGCTTTTGATCGTTGTTTGTAACAAATAACGAAACTGGTATTTAAAATTTTAGCATAAGCAGCTGCTCTTCTGGTACCGCCAGTGTCAGGCGATGCCATTGTAAGATTGGGGAGATTCAGCTGTTTGAGGTAAGGAACAAAAATAGATGATGAATACAAATGGTCAACAGGAACATCAAAGAATCCCTGAATCTGATCGGCATGTAAATCAATGGTAATAATGCGCTGAACACCAGCAGCTGTCAGCAGATTAGCAACAAGCTTGGCTGCAATTGAAACCCTGGGCTTATCCTTTCTGTCCTGACGAGCAAAACCGAAATAAGGAATCACGGCGATAATATGTCTGGCAGAAGCTCTTTTAGCTGCATCAATCATCAGCAAAAGTTCAAAGAGATTATCGGAGGGAGCAAAGGTTGATTGAACAATAAAAATATCATTACCACGCACATTTTCCTCAAAAGAAGGCTGAAATTCACCATCTGAAAAATCAGTGATTATAACATCACCCAGCTTTTTACCATAGCTGGCAGCTATTTTTTCTGCCAGATAACGGGTGGCTCTTCCCGAAAAAATGTTAACCACTGTGGCCATTTCTTATTGTGTATTAAGGAGTTATATATTTGACTTTGAGGATTGCAAAGGTACAGCTTTTTTTTCAGCTTTACGCAATGAAACCTGTATTTTCAAAAATTAGGGGCAAAATACTTGATTTTTAGGCAATTTTGCATTACTTTTGCACCCCCTTAAAACAGGCTGATTTTCGAAACCTTCTGATTACTATAATATTAAGGCCTTGGAAATCGTTCATTAATTTCGGTGCAAACTTACAATAGTTTATTGTTATTACAGCAAAAACTATGATGTTTTTTGCGCATTGTTACTATAAACAATTTAATACACTACGGAATGAAACTCTCTCAATTTCGTTATCACCTGCCCAACGACCTTGTTGCAATGCAGCCGTTAGACAATCGTGACGAGTCAAGGCTAATGGTTCTTAATCGTAAAACCAAAACGATTGAGCACAAAATGTTCACCGATATTCTGGACTATTTTGGAGATGGCGATGTTTTCGTTATCAACGACACCAAGGTTTTTCCAGCTTTACTTACCGGTGAAAAAGAAAAAACCGGAGCTAAAATCACTGTTTTCCTTCTGCGTGAGCTAAACTCTGAAGCCCGTTTATGGGATGTTTTAGTCGACCCGGCGCGCAAAATCAGAATTGGAAACAAACTTTATTTTGGTGATGACGATTCCCTGGTAGCAGAAGTTATCGACAATACTACCTCACGTGGCCGTACCCTTCGCTTTTTATTTGACGGGCCTTACGATGAGTTCAAAAAAACCATCGAGAGCCTCGGTAAAACGCCTTTGCCTGAAGAATTACAGGCGCTGCGCGAGATCATGCCGGAAGACAAAGACTGGTATCAAACCATTTATGCTTCAAAAGAAGGCGCTGTTGCTGCTCCAACAGCAGGTTTACATTTCAGCCGCGAACTAATGAAACGCCTCGAACTCAAAGGTGCTTCATTTGCTTCAGTCACTTTACACGCAGGTGTTGGAAATTTCAGAGCGATTGACGTGGAAGATTTAACCAAACACAAAATGGATTCTGAAGAGCTCATTATTGACGATACAGCAGTAAGTATTGTAAATAAAGCAAAGGAACACCGCAAGCAGGTTTGCGTTGTGGGCACTACCACTATGAAAGCCGTTGAAACATCAGTTTCTATTGCCGGAACACTCAAACCTTATCAGGGATGGTCAAATAAGTTTATCTTCCCTCCTTACGATTTTAGTATCGCCAGCAGCATGATTACCAATTTTCATTTGCCCCTCTCTCCTATGCTCATGATGACTGCCGCTTTTGCCGACTTTGACTTTTTGATGAAAGCCTACAAAGAAGCCATTAATGAAAAATACAGATTTTTCACTTACGGAGATGCTATGCTGATTCTCTAATCATACTTCAAAATATCAAAACAGGGCCATTGCAATGCAGTGGCCCTGTTTTTTGAGGTAACCTGCCCAATTCTTATTGCTTTAAAATTTCGCTTCATTGCTTATTATCTTGCGCTCTAAATTGCATAAAAACTCTTTTTAATGTAGGTTTGCTAAAAATCTGAGTCAAGTGGTCCGTTACGCAATTATTGTGGCAGGGGGAAGTGGCCTGCGACTGGGCACTGAGATTCCCAAGCAGTTTATTCCGGTTGCCGGGAAACCTCTGTTAATGCATACAATTAACGCTTTTTCGGGTTTTAATCCCGAGATAAAAATAATTCTTGTTTTACCCGGCAACTATATAACTTATTGGGAACAATTGTGTTCGCAATACAATTTTACCGCAAATTACTGGGTGGCCCAAGGGGGAATTACCAGAAGCGATTCGGTAAAAAACGGAATTGAGCTTATTTCCGACCAGGAAGCCCTGGTCGCCATTCATGATGGTGCACGCCCTTTTGTTGACCGGCAAACTATCAGTAAAGGATTTGAGCTTGCCCAAAAAAATGGCGCTGCTATTCCTTCAAGAGAATTAACAGACTCTGCAAGAATAATTATAAACGACCGGAATGAACCAATTGACCGAACGAAAATAAAAACAGTGCAGACCCCGCAGTGTTTTCGTCTTTCAATTCTCAGAAATGCATACAAGCAAGCGAATAATAGCTCATTTACCGACGATGCAAGCCTGGTGAATAATTGCGGACATCAGGTTCACTTGTACGCAGGCAATCCTGAAAACATTAAAATCACAACACCACTTGACCTTCTGATAGCTGAAGCAATACTCAGGAATAAAACCCAATCTGACATCTGACACAATTACAACTGAACAAATGAACTCAAAAAACAATCAGGATGCCATAACCGAAGGATGGGTTTCGGTTGGCGGCAACATTATGTTGTTTATACTTAAGTTCTGGGCGGGGATAGCAACCGGCTCAATTGCCATCATTGCTGACGCCTGGCATACACTTTCCGATTCGCTAACTTCAATTGTTGTAGTGATTGCGGCCAAGGTTTCGGCTAAACCGGCTGATAAGGAGCACCCATTCGGACATGGCAGAGCTGAATTAATTGCGGCAATGATCATTGGCATGTTATTAAGCGTGGTTGCCTTCAATTTTATTCTTGAGGGTGTCAAACGCTTGCAAACCAAAGAATTGGTAAGTTATAGCATTTTTGCTATAGTGGCCACTGTTATTTCGGTTATAGCCAAAGAAGGAATGGCTCAATACGCATTTCATATTGCACGTAAAACCGGCTCAAAATCAGTAAGGGCCGACGGATGGCATCATCGATCAGATGCCATATCTTCTCTGGTTATTCTTGCCGGAATCTTTTTGGGAAAACAAATCTGGTGGGTTGACGGAGTATTGGGAATTATCGTCGCATTGCTCATTTTTTATGCGGCTTATGACATCCTTAAAGATGCCATAAACATTATGATGGGAGAAACCCCTGAAAACAGCCTGATTAGGCAGATAGAGTCCATCTGTAAAAATGAAAGCCTGCTTGAGCTTGCTCCGCATCATTTCCACATTCATCGCTACGGAGACCACACCGAAATGACTTTTCACATCAGACTTCCCGATGGACTTAGCATTTTTGACGCCCATGAAATAGCGACAAGAATAGAAAAACATATCAAAGAAGATACTGGAATTATCAGCACCATTCACATGGAACCTGAAGGCATAAAACACTATTAAAACCTAAACAGGCCTTACTTTCCTTCCTTTCCAGCTTACATTCATCAGATTTCCTGCAATGGCAGCCAAAACAGTATAAATAACAACCAAAGGCTCGATTACAGGAATAAAGATTACGAATTTTTCACGCTTTGCAAAACGGCTGAAAGACCAGAGTAAAGGCAAATCAGCCAATACTTTTATCGCAAAAAGCCATATCGCCAAATTCAATAAAACCGGAACAAAAAAAGCGCCCACCGTAGCTGCAACAATGCTGAAGTTGATGAGAAAAACAGAAATTGCAGTGACTATAAGAAAAGTATCCCGATAGGCACTGCTTTTTGAAACCCATCGCATCCGCTGATTCATATAATCCCGCAGGGTAGCAGAAGCGTTTGTTTCACAAATGGCTTCTCTGTTTTTAAGAAAGGTTATACGCTGCGCTCCAAATTGCTGTTTCATAGCAAGCATTAAAAACACATCATCGCCCGAAGCGGTTGCACTTTTCATGGCATCATCATTTAATTGCCTGAGCGCAACAGAAGAAAATCCGAGATTTGCGCCATTGCACATAATCGGTACACCGGCACCAATAGCGCCGGCTCCTGAAGCTATCAGAGACAAAAACTCCAATTCCTGAAAAACGCCCCACAAATTACCATCAGATTTAAGCAGAACAGGCCCTGATATAAAAACAGGATTTTGCTGTTCGAAACATTGAGACATCGCTTTTATCCATCCTGCCGGATGAGAGCAATCGGCATCAGTATTAAGAATCAGCGAACCAGTTGCCAGCTTATATGCCTGTCGAAGTGCAGCTTTTTTCCCGAAATTACCCTCTAACCTTATTAGTTTAAGATTAAATTCAGGATGGTTTTGGGCAAATTCCAAAACAAGTTGGGCAGTAGCATCTTCAGAAAAGTCATCAACCACTATAACCTCAAATAATGAAAGAGGATAATCCTGCAGCAGAACCCCTTGAAGACAGGAAACAATATTTTGTTCCTCATTACGGGCAGGCACCACCACACTCACCTTTGTGCATGGTTCAATATTCTCATTCTGCCTTAAAGCCAGGCCAATCCATCCTGCAAAAAACTTTGCCAGCAGAAATACATATGCAGCAGCAATCAACATTAAAAACGCTGACAATATTATAAATTCACTTGACATCAGAAGTTGATTTTCTTATAAATGTAAGCCTGTTGATAAAAAGCAGCCCCAGCAAGGCAGGTAAAGCCAAATTCACTATCCATATGGTTGTGGTTGCAGAAAGAATAGCCATTGCAACCTGCTCTCCCTGTTTAAAATACATTCCGATAAAGTAAATCGCCACAGAACCTCTAATACCTAAATCAACCAGGGCTACTGTCGGAATCGCAGTTGCAACAAAATAAGTCATTGAAATCAGCATAAAAGCATGCAAAAATGGGATAGATAGATCAAAAGCCCTTAACATAAGATAAAACTGGGTACTAAAAATCAGATACCTGAACATGCTTAACAGCAACACTTTTAGTAAAACCTTTCGCTCAACCGATTGAAGAACCGCAATATATTCATGTATTTTATTCCAACCAGGCTTCACCATTGAATGTATGCTGGCCGAAAGGACAGGAGATCTTAAAAACAACATAATCATAAACACTGCCCCAATGATAACAAACAGCACAACACCAAAGTATAAATAACGGGCCCACAACTGATTAGTATCAAAATACAGCGGTAAAAAAGCTATCAGGGAAAACGATCCAAACAGCAAGGTAACGATCAACTGGCTCAGACTTCCGGCGATAGTGAGCAAAACGCCTTTCAATGGATCTGCCAGCTTTAATGTAAAAACCCTTCCGAAAAACTCGCCCACCCTGTTTGGAGTAAACAGGCTGGTTGAAATTCCTGTCATTACAGAACGAAATGCACTAAAAAAACTAATTTTCTCTACATAGCTGATAAGCAGCTTCCACTTTACAGTTTCAACGCCCCAATTTAAAGGCATCATTATCAGAACCATCAAAACAATCAGCACAAATCTGCTATTGCCTGCCCTTTCTAAAAATAGCAATCTGAAATGCTCAAAGTCACCTGTTACCACAACCTGCCTGTAAATAAACCAAAAGGCAAGCAGCGCTATCACAATCCTGAATCCGATATTGAGGGATTTCTTTACCTTTGCTGAAAGCACCATGTTAGATTATATTTGCAGGACAAGCACATGAAAAGTGAACGCATTATTTTGGGAATTGACCCAGGCACCCAGGTTATGGGTTACGGATTAATTGTGGATAAAGGTAAGAAAATAGAGCTGATCACCCTTGATGTGTTTAAGTTTACTACCAAAGATTCGCAACCACTGAGGTTAAAAAAAATATTTTCATCTGTTCTTAACCTCATAGATCAGTACCACCCTGACGAACTGGCTATTGAGGCTCCTTTTTTCGGGAAAAATGTTCAATCAATGTTAAAGCTTGGACGGGCTCAGGGTGTAGCAATGGCAGCCGGGCTTTACCGGGATATCCCTATTTTTGAATATTCACCCCGCAAAATCAAGCAATCGATTACAGGAAACGGCAACTCTTCAAAAGAACAAGTGGCAGGTATGTTAGTCAACCTGTTACAAATGAAAGAAATTCCAAAACTTATGGATGCCACGGATGCAGTTGCAGTTGCTGTTTGTCATTACTTTCAGCGCGAACCTTCAGAAACAGGCAAGAGCTACACAGGCTGGAAAAGCTTTATGGATCAAAACCCCGGCAGGGTGGTAAAAAAATAAAGTTAAGGAGATCAAATATCTCAGGATTTTGTTGGCTGTTGACATTCGCGACCCGGTTAAAAAAATGTGTCGGATTACGATTGACGAATTACAGCATTACCTGAACTTACATCAGCTTTTGGTAAACCTGCCACCAGCGGTCAGGTATTTCGTTATTACAAGCCACCTGATAATCGCTGTAAGAACATGGGACGACATAATGACTGGCATATTTTTGCCGGTTTTCAGGACCACAAACAACCTCCATCCACCAGCGGTCAGTTTTGCGGCTCTTGATAAAAACGATGCCATCTTCAAAATCTGTTGTCGGAACAATATAACGGATAAAATTATCGCTGTCAGAGGAAGGAAAGTCCATTTTGCGGTTATTGTAACCTTCAAAAACATACCAAATCATTTGAGCGAGCAGATGCGCTGTAATTCCGTTCCGGTCAAACAAGGGGTTAAGCTCAAAAAATCCGATTGACGAAAGTTTATCACTCATGGCAGCATAGCGGACAATCTGGCAAGCTTCGTCGCCCGAAAATCCATTAGGAGTGGCATTGGCATTGCCAGGTGCATCGGCC
This sequence comes from Lentimicrobiaceae bacterium, assembly GCA_020636745.1. Lineage (NCBI taxonomy): Bacteria > Pseudomonadati > Bacteroidota > Bacteroidia > Bacteroidales > Lentimicrobiaceae > Lentimicrobiaceae bacterium. The sequence continues at coordinate 228,657 of JACJXH010000005.1, forward strand.
GCCCGGATGGCGCCCATATCAAACGACAATAAATCGGCATTACGCACCAGGGGCTCAGCATCAGTAAGGTTGCCATGCAACATGCCGAGCCTGTAGGTATCAAAAAGCAATTTTTTCATTAAATCGAGGCCGGGTTGATCAACAAAATAAGTCTGATAACCCAAATTGGTGTAGTTGAACAAAAAGTTGGGCCGCTGCATGATAATTTTGCTCAAAAAAGTTTGGGAATTCAACTCCTGATTAGTTTCACCCAAATCGAACATTGGATCAACAACAGCCATGTTAATTATTTGCCCGATTTGGGCATATGCACTATACATGGCAAAGGTAAGATCCTGACCACCGCCAATGATTACCGGCAATATCCGGTTGGCCACCAAAGCTTCAACAACCGATGTCAGGGCAAAATAAGTATCCTCAACAGAAAATCCCCTCCTGATATTTCCCAAATCGGCAATGCCCGAAGTCCAGGCTCCTGGAAAAAGTTTATATAAGAATCTGCGGACTTCATCAGCCGCATTAGCACACCCTTGATTATTGATCGAATTGCGATCATCATTCACCCCAAAAAGTGCAATATGATAACCTGCGGGTTCGGGAAAATCGCCTTCATTTCTGAAAGCTTTAATTATTTGTCCAATTCTGAGATGATCGCCAGCCGGAAACCCTTCAAAAAGCTCCTCTGCAACTGGTTCAAAATAAACAGCAATCTCCATAATTTAAGCCAATTTTTCTAAAATCAAACCTACGCCATTTTTTTGGAATTTTACCAAGGTTGATTTAAAAAAACAGGGAGATCGTTTTCACGATCTCCCCTTCTATCTTTTAAAAAAGCTAATACCAAGATGTTTATTTCTTTTTGGCAAACCTGCCTTTACCGGTTGTTTTCGGCTGAGCATCCTGTTTTTCAGCAATTTCACGACATTGTTCCAGTGTCAGGCTGGCTGGTTCTGTTCCTTTAGGAATTCTGTAATTAGATTTACCTATGGCAATATACGGCCCGTACCGACCATTCAACACCTGAACTTCCGGCGCTTCATCAAACGATAGAATGAGACGTTCGCTTTCCTTCTTGCGCTTTTCCTCAATAAGCACAATGGCACGCTCTACATCAATGGTAACAGGGTCGTCTGTTTTGGCAAGTGAATAAAAAGCTGATTTATGCTTAACATAAGGCCCAAAGCGACCAATGGCAACAGTAAGTTCAGCATCTTCATAAACTCCGATTGACCGCGGGAAATCAAAAAGTTTTAATGCCAGTTCAAGGGTTAGATCGTCCATTGCCTGCCCTTTTTTCAGACTTGCAAATTTCGGTTTTTCTTCATCATCGGCTTCACCAATCTGCACCATTGGTCCAAAGCGGCCAATTCTTACGTAAACGTTTTTACCAGACTCAGGATCAGTCCCCAGCAAACGTTCACCCTTGACTTTTTCCGAATTTTCAAGTGTTTCCTTTACCTGTTTGGCAAATGGATAATAGAACTCCTTGATCATCTGATTCCATACTTTCTGCCCCTGTGCAATTTCATCAAACTCTTTTTCAACATTGGCTGTAAAGTTGTAATCGAGGATGTTTTCAAAGTTTTGCACCAAAAAAGTATTTACCAGGGTTCCTATGTCAGTTGGAAAAAGTTTTGATTTCTCAAAGCCGGTATTTTCCGATTTCTCATCTTCCGTAATTTTTTCATTTTTCAGTTTAATGAGAGAAAACTGACGTTTAACCCCGGGCCTATCTTCCTTAACTACATATTCGCGTTTTTGGATTGTAGAGATGGTGGGTGCATAGGTAGATGGTCGTCCGATACCTAATTCTTCCATTTTTTTCACCAAACTGGCTTCGGTATAGCGGGGAGGCTGTTGTGAGAACTTTTGCGTGGCAAGCATCTCTGACAAATCCAGCTTTTGACCTGCCTTCACCGGTGGTAAAATACCTTCTTCATTCTCAGCTGATTCATCATCGGTAGATTCCATATACACTTTCAAAAATCCGTCGAACTTAATGACTTCCCCTTTCGCTACAAACTTTTCAGGTGTTGTGGAGATGCCAATATTCACAGTTGTGCGTTCAAGTTCGGCATCACTCATCTGAGAGGCAATGGTTCGTTTCCAGATGAGTTCATAAAGTTTTTTCTGAGAAGCATCACCTTCAACTTCCTGATGATTCAGGTAGGTTGGCCGGATGGCTTCATGCGCTTCCTGAGCGCCCTTTGATTTAGTCGTGTATTGCCTGGTTTTGATATATTTTTCGCCATACAGATTTGCGATCTCCTCTTTGGCCATATCAAGGGCAAGGCTCGACAGGTTAACAGAGTCGGTTCTCATATAGGTTATTTTTCCGGCTTCATAAAGCTGCTGGGCAACCAACATTGTTTTAGCCACCGAAAATCCGAGTTTTCGGCTTGCTTCCTGTTGCAATGTGGAAGTAGTAAAAGGAGCCGCAGGTGATTTCCGGGCCGGTTTGGTATCAATATCAATAATATGAAAAGCCGCTCCAACGCATTTGCGCAGAAACTCCATTGCCTCTGGTTTCTCAGGAAACCTTTTTGAAAGTTCGGCATCAATTTTAGGTTTACCGGCTTCGTCAGGAACTGTAAAAACAGCAGTAACCCTATAGTTAAAAGTAGATTTAAACGCTTTTACCTCTTCTTCTCTCTCAACAATCAAACGAACGGCCACCGACTGAACCCGTCCGGCGGAAAGAGCTGGTTTAACTTTCCTCCATAAGACAGGAGAAATTTCAAAACCAACCAGGCGATCGAGCACTCGGCGCGCCTGTTGGGCATCAACAAGATTTAAATCAATTTTGCGGGGGTTTTTTATGGCTTCAGAAATTGCATTTTTAGTAATTTCATGGAACACTATACGCCTGGTCTTCTTTTCATCAAGCGACAAAGCTTCAGCCAAATGCCATGAAATAGCTTCTCCCTCGCGGTCTTCATCGGACGCAAGCCATACAATTTCCGCTTCAGATGCCAGCTTGCCAAGTTCCTTGATGAGTTTGGCCTTATCTGCCGAAATTTCATAATTGGGCATGAAATCATGCTCAACATCAACCCCAAGTTGCTTCTTTGATAAGTCACGCACATGGCCAAAACTTGATTTTACAATAAAGTCCTTTCCCAGAAATCCTTCGATAGTCTTGGCCTTTGCAGGTGACTCAACAATTACAAGATTTTTAATCATACTGAATATTGTTAGCGCTCAATGAGTTATTAAAAATGGGCACAAAGTAACGGAATAAAAACTTAACTGACTTCGCAATATGAAAACTTTATTTACAACAAATTAAGAATGAGGCTGTTCAATTATTCTTATTTTTGCAACCCGATACGATTGTATCCATCATTGTTCAAATATCAGGATTAACCAACAAAAATTGTACCTTGGAAATTAAACGCAAACTCTATATTGAAACCTATGGTTGTCAAATGAACTTTTCTGATAGCCAGATTGTAGGTTCCATCATGACTGATAACGATTTTGAAACCACAGAAAACATTGCTGATGCAGATGTTATTTTTGTAAACACCTGCTCAATACGCGACCATGCAGAAAAACGGGTCAGAGCCAGACTTCAGGAATTCAAACGATACAAAAAAACCAAACCTGGACTGATTATAGGCGTTCTCGGATGTATGGCCGAAAGGCTAAAATCGCAACTGATAGAAGAAGAAAAAATGGTTGATGTGATTGTTGGACCAGATGCATACCGCGATCTGCCACGATTGCTGAACATTGCTGAAAGCGGACAGAAAGCTATCAATGTGATACTTTCGGCTGACGAAACGTATGCAGACATCAACCCTGTTAGAATGGACAAAAACGGCATTTCAGCCTTTATTTCCATTATGCGCGGATGTGAGAATTTTTGCTCATATTGTGTGGTTCCATACACACGAGGCAAAGAACGAAGCCGCGACCCGGAAACAATTGTAAACGAAGCCAGAAAACTGTTTGAAGAAGGCTATCGCGAAATTACGCTGCTGGGCCAAAATGTAAATTCATATAACAGTGAAAACGGAACAGGATTTCCGCAGTTACTTGAGATGGTTGCTCAGATTAACCCCTTGCTCAGGGTAAGATTTGCCACCTCTCATCCCAAAGACCTTTCTGACAAGCTCCTGACGACCATGGCTAACTACCCGAACATTTGCAAGTCAATCCACCTTCCTGTTCAGGCCGGCAGCGATCGCATGCTTAAACTCATGAACCGCAAATATACTGTAGACTGGTACAAAGAGAGAATAAATGCAATAAAATCAATTCTACCCGGTTGCACCATTTCAACCGACATTATAGCCGGGTTCTCTTCTGAAACAGAAGAAGACCATATGCAAACCCTTGAGCTGATGAATTGGGTTAAATATGATTATGCTTTTATGTTTAAATACTCTGAAAGGCCTGACACGCTTGCGGCAAAAAAAATGAAAGACGATGTTCCTGAAGATGTAAAAAGTTTGAGACTTCAGCAAATCATCGATCTGCAGCAAGATCTTTCATTCCGAAGCAATCATGCCGATATTGGCAAAACTTTTGAAGTACTGGCCGAAAGCCTCTCCAAAAAATCAGGCAAAGAACTGGCTGGCAGAACCACTGGCAATAAAGTTGTAGTATTCCCTGCCGGAAAATTCAAACCTGGCGATTATGTGAATGTGCAAATTAAATCGTGTACCGCAGCAACTTTACGTGGTGAAGCGACTACTGATATTCTTTAACAAACTTGTTGATTAACATTTTGACATGCTTAAAACATTTCTGTTGACAGATTTTCCGGCTTGCCAACAACATGCGGCATTCACGAATAGCTTTCAGAAGTAGATAATGTTTGAATTAATTGTAATAACTTTGCGCATGTTTAACATTAGTAACATGTCTGCATTGTAAAACTTTTACAATTAATCATTTAAAGCTGTCAAAAGCACACAAATAATTATACTAATTTTAGCGCTGATTACTTTTACCTCATTATTGCAATATAATTAACAGTAATAGATGCTGTTCAACATGAAAAAAGACTTTATTCAAAAAATGGCTCACCGGCTGATTTTATTTTCAGCATTGTTGATGATGGGCTCGTGTATCTCCATGAAAAAGATCAATTATCTGCCTGATGCTGAACTATACAGACAAGGTGATAATATTGAATTTATAAATGATGTCAGCCCCGACTATCTGGTAAAAAAGGGAGATAACCTATACATTGATGTAAAGAGCCTTGACCCTAAAAATATGAATCCATTTGAATCAGATCAAAGGGTTTCGTACCAGAATAACAGCGAGATGAGCGTATACCTTAATAGTTATATGGTTACTGATTCAGGATACATAATCCTGCCGGTTATCGGCAAATTTCATGTAGCCGGGCTGACAATCAATGTCATTAAAGACAAGTTACAGACTGTTATCAATGATTTTTACCAGCTAACTACAGTTACGGTAAAACTTGTAAATTTCAAAATCAGCCTGTTGGGTGAGGTAGCAAGACCCGGAACTTATATGGTTTATCAGGAAAATATCAACATTTTTCAAGCATTGAGCTTAGGTGGCGATGTTACTTCGTATGCCAACAGGAGTAAGGTAAACATCATCAGGAAAACAGATAAAGGTTCAGCCGTACACACCGTAAACCTGTTGAAGGCCGATGTACTTCAATCGCCATACTATTACCTTCAGCCGGGCGACATCGTATATGTTGAACCACTCAGGAGCAAAAATTATGCTTTCACAGCATTCCCCTATGCTATAATCTTTTCAACGGTTACCACTACGCTGCTCATTTTAAGTTATTTTAAATAATCCACCCATGGATAATTACATCAAGGAATTTCCGCAGGAAGAATCTGTAGACTTTAAACAACTTTTTTTCAAGTTTTACAGATATTGGTACTTTTTTATCATCACCATATTTATTGCATTGACCATTGCTTTTCTTTTCAATAAATATACACAGCCCATTTATAAAGTAGGTACAACTGTCTTAATCAAGGACGACAAATCAAGCTTTGACCCCCAGGCGCTTTTAGGGTTAGGCAATGTTAAAAATGCGCAGGTACTCGAAAATGAAATTGGCGTACTCAAATCACGTTCTCTTGTAACCAGAGCAATTCAGGCACTTAACTTCAATATTTCATATTTTGAAGAAGACAATTTTCTGACCAAGGAAATTTACAAAGACTCACCCTTTACGGTTGTGTTTGACACTGCCTATCCTCAACCTGCCGGCCTCAGATTCAATCTAATAATACTGCCCAATAACGAATTCACCCTGTCGACCGAAGGCGAATCGGTATTTTTATACGATTACACCAAAAGCAAACAAATTGAAAAAATTACCGAAAAGGTTAATTTAAGCGGGAAATTCAGATTTGGAGAGCAAATAAAAAGCAAGTACTACAATTTTAAAATATTACTGAATACCAACTTCAGCCCCAGGGATCATGTTAATAAAAACATGTATTTCACTTTCAATAAAATTGAAGATTTAACTAAACAGTTTATGGGTTTCACCATAGAACCTATTAACCGTGAAGCCTCAATTGTTGAAATTTCACTGCGTAGCACCAATGTTGAAAAAGCAACCGATTTTCTGAATACACTTACAACAGTGTATATGGAACGAGGCCTTGAAAAGAAAAATCAGATTGCGACCAATACAATTTCATTTATTGACGATCAGCTTTTGGGTATTACCGACTCACTGCGTACAGCCGAAACAGTTCTTCAGGATTTCAGGACAAAAAATGCAGTCATGAATCTTGACTTTCAGTCACAACAGGTATTCGATCTGATGAAACAGCTTGAAAACGAAAAAGCGGTCCTTCTCGTTAAAAATAAATACTACCTGTATCTGAAGGAATATCTGAAGAAAAACGAAAACGATCTTACCGGACTAACCGTTCCTTCGTCAATGGGAATTGAAGACCCGGTATTAACCAAATTGATTACCGATTTAACCATGCTTTACGCCCAAAGAGGCGAAGCAATGCTCATGGCTAAAGAAAAAAACCCCATTATTGCATCGTTTGACGACCGCATTAGGGTAAACAAGCGCACCCTCGAAGAAAATATCAAAAACATCGTAAATACTTCCAACATATCAATAAAGGATATTGACAACAGGATTAATGGCCTTACCGGTCAAATTAGCAAATTGCCTGCTACACAGCGCTTGTTATTTGGAATTGAAAGAAAGTTCAAGCTGAACGACGCTATTTACACCTATTTACTACAAAAAAGATCAGAAGCCCAAATTACCAGGGCATCAAATATGCCTGACAATGAAGTAATTGACCAGGCAACATCTGACGAGCTTGACCCGGTTTTCCCTAAAAAAACCCTTAATTACACCATCGCACTACTGCTTGGCTTTATATTTCCAATAGCCTATGTCATTGGTAAAGACTACTTTAACGACAAGCTCATTGATAAAAAGGATGTTGAAAATATTACTTCGCTTCCAATACTCGGACACATCATTCACAATAACAAAGACAGTAAAATTATTGTTGCCGAATACCCCAAATCATCCATCGCAGAATCTTTCAGATCCATCAGAACCAACCTGCAGTATTTTTCAAAAAATTCTGACCACCAGGTAATTCTTATCACATCTACAATGGTAAGCGAAGGCAAGACATTCACCTCTATCAATCTGGCTTCTATTTTTGCGCTTTATGGCAAAAAAACCCTGTTGATGGGATTTGACCTGCGCAAGCCTAAAATCTACCAGGACTTCGGATTATCAAACACTGAAGGTATCAGCTCATATCTTATCAATAAAAGTAATCTTGAAGACATTATTCAAAGGTCAACGCTTGAAAACCTTGACATTGTAATGGCAGGCCCTATTCCTCCGAATCCGGCAGAACTGATTGCTTCTGATAAAAACACTGAACTCATTACCCGCCTGAAAGAAATTTACGACTATATCATTATTGACACACCGCCGGTAGGACTGGTAACCGATGCCTTTTTGCTGATGAACCATTCTGATATCAATGTTTATGTTGTCAGACAAAACTACACCAACAAAAAAGTGTTTGGCTCAATTATTACCGATATTGAAAAACGCAATATACCAAACGTTTCAATTCTGGTAAATGATGTAAGGTCAGATAATCAGTCTTATGGCTACGGATATGGCTATGGTTACGGTTATGGTTATGGTTATGGATATGGTTATGGATACTACACTGACGATCAGGAACCTGAAAAGGAAGGCTTGGTCAGCAAAATGTTCAAGAAATCATAACCCTCAGATATAACAACAAGCCACCTCACAGGTGGCTTGTTGTTACTTATAAGGTCAATTTCAGCCATTCAAAAATAAGTGCTAATTTTGCGGTGCTTAATGACAGCATTTCTTATAGCAAAACTGCCGAAACAGCATCAGAAAACATCGCTTCATAAAGTTAACCTGGCCTGACTGAATGTGAACCCATTAGCATCCCGGATTGCGAATCAGGATAAACACATGAAAACCGATTGTTCTTTACTAATTAATGAAATAGAAATACATTTTACCCTAAATACAAATTGCGCATGAAGAATAAATATAATCTCACGCATCTTGAAGAGCTGGAATACGAATCTATATATGTAATCCGCGAAGTTGCCGCACAATTTGAACGGCCTGTGCTTCTTTTTTCAGGCGGAAAAGATTCAATCGTAATGACCCATCTGGCAGTTAAAGCTTTTTGGCCTGCCAAAATCCCCTTTCCTTTGCTCCATATAGACACCGGACATAATTTTGAAGAAACCATTGTTTATAGGGATGAGCTGGTTAAAAAAACAGGTGCAAAACTGATAGTTGGTTCTGTTCAGGAAAGTATTGATAAAGGCCGTGTTGTGGAAGAAAAAGGACCAACCGCAAGCCGTAATCTTTTGCAAACCACTACCTTGCTCGATACAATTGAACAATACAAGTTTGATGCTGCTATGGGTGGTGGCAGGCGCGATGAAGAAAAAGCCCGTGCCAAAGAAAGATTTTTCTCTCACCGCGATGAATTCGGACAATGGGATCCTAAAAACCAACGCCCTGAATTGTGGAACATATTTAATGGCCGCAAAAACCACGGTGAACATTTCAGGGTATTCCCCATAAGCAACTGGACCGAAATGGATGTATGGCAATACATTATGAAAGAAGGCATTGAACTGCCCAGCCTCTATTTTACGCATCAACGCGAAGTCTTTTTCAGAGATGGACAATGGATGGCCAAAGCGCCTTTTATGACCTTAAAAGAAAATGAATTTTATGAGACTAAAACTGTCAGATGCCGTACCATTGGAGATGTTTCCTGTACAGGACTAACGCTCTCATCGGCCAATTCGCTCGAAGATATTATTCAGGAAATTGCAGCAACCAGAATTACTGAAAGAGGTGGAAGAGCCGATGATCAACGTTCGGAAGCTGCGATGGAAGACAGAAAAAAAGAAGGTTACTTCTAGTCTGCTCCTTTTGCCCGAAAGCAATCAATTATTTACACCACAGATTTGATTTACCACAAAATACTATTGAATTATGGATGAATTTTCAACCAAAGGATACCTTGATATGGAACTTCTGAGGTTTACAACAGCTGGCAGTGTTGACGATGGCAAAAGCACTTTGATAGGCCGCCTGCTTTATGACAGTAAATCAATTTTTGAAGATCAGCTTGAAGCCGTAAAACGTGCCAGTATCAGACGTGGAAATGAACATATGGACCTCGCCCTGCTTACCGATGGCTTAAGGGCCGAACGCGAACAAGGTATCACCATTGACGTAGCTTACAGATATTTTGCCACGCCAAAACGAAAATTCATCATTGCAGATACCCCGGGTCACATACAATACACCCGTAACATGGTTACCGGAGCCTCTACTGCCAATGCTGCCATCATTCTCATTGATGCCCGCAATGGTGTAATTGAGCAAACCTGCCGCCATACTTTCATCGCATCTTTGCTCAGAATTCCGCATATTATCGTCTGTATCAACAAAATGGACCTGGTAAATTACAGTTATGATATTTATGAAAAAATCAGATCTGACTATGATGCTTTTGCCACTAAACTCAACCTGCCTGATGTCAGATTTGTGCCAATAAGTGCACTGCACGGCGATAATGTAGTTGATGCATCAACCAATATGCCCTGGTACAATGAAGGCACACTGCGTGAAGTGCTTGAAGGAATTGAAATAGGAAACGACCATAATCTGACAGATGCCAGATTTCCTGTTCAATACGTAATAAGACCATTGTCTGACGAATTCCATGACTACCGGGGATATGCCGGCCGCGTTGCGGGAGGAATATTTAAATCAGGTGATAAAGTTACTGTGCTGCCATCAATGCTTCAAAGCACTATCAAATCCATAGATTTGTATAACGCCAGCGTTGAAAGCGCCTACGCTCCCATGTCAGTCACTATCACACTGAATGACGATGTGGATATCAGCCGGGGCGATATGCTTGTTAAATCAGACAATATGCCCGTGGTTACCCAGGACATTGAGGTAATGATGTGCTGGATGCATGAAAAAGCGCTGCAGATTAATGGTAAATATGCTGTTAAACATACCACCCGCGACGTCCGCTGTATTGTAAAGGAAGTGAAATACAAGGTTGATGTAAATACACTGGAAAAAATAGAAGGTGACTCTGTTGTTGGTCTGAATGAAATTGCTTGCGTAACCATACGCACCACTAAGCCCCTGTTTATTGACCCGTATCAAAAAAACAGGCGAACCGGAGCATTGATTCTTATTGACGAAGCAACCAATAATACGGTTGGAGTTGGAATGGTGCAATAATTTTGTCAGAAAAGCGAATTTCTGACAAAATTATTCTTCTGTTTTTATTGGCAGAAGCCCATATCTGTAATTAACCACAAATCAATTGACGTCCTTACTCGAGCAATAATCTGCACAAAAAATTGCAATTATTGCTGATGCTAACAAATCACACCATGTAGAAACATGCCCCGGTACAACTGCTCAGCCAGGTAGATTCTCGTGCCCCAATGACAAGGTTTCAGGCACAAATAAAACACTATTTTGACCGGCAATTGTCAGCATAGAAAGAAAAAAAAGCAGGACCAGAATTTTGATTTAGAGCTTATTATACTAAGAAGTCAAAACATCAATTCAACAATCTTACTATAATCATTATGGGTTAATTGATGAACATTTGAATTTACATGATGCCGGGTCATAACCCTGATAATTTCGTTTGAGTCAGCATTATTACCCATCATTTGCCGAATACGAACAGGGCAGTCCAGCAATTTGAAGAAGCCTTCTAACCGGTTGATGGTCATATCCACATCGTCAGTTCCAAAAACATTTTTACCTAAGAGACTTATGCGCGGGCCGAGTTTATCTCGTTGAAGTTTTAGCCAGGCAGGATAAACAATGCTTAATGAAGCCCCAAAAGGCATGTCATAAAGTAATGACAGTATATGTCCAATACTTCTCACACCCCATTCGCCCGAAACCCTACCATACATTGTCATTCCGTTTAAAGCCAGGGCAGCTGCCAGCATAATTTTTGCCCTAAGTTCATAGTCTCCCAGGTTTTCGAGTAGTGCGGGGCCAAATTGCACAGTTTCGCTTATGATTGACAAAGTAAACCTATCGGCCAACGAAGCCTCTTCGCCCAATCCAAAATAAGCTTCCAAACCATGACCTATGATACAAGCCATACCGAATGCAGTATAATTTGCCGAGACTGAAAAAGTTAGCCGTGGATCTAAAAACGAATGTTTGGGAAACAATAAAGGATGACCATAGCCGAGTTTCAGTTCAGCCTCATGATTAGACAAAACGGCAAAGGGATTCATTTCGGAGCCGGTGGCTGCCAGGGTCATTACGCTTACCAAAGGGATGGCAGAGCGCGGAACAGTCCGTCGCTCAATAAAATCCCATGCCGGAACATTGGCCGGAATTGCAATAGAAATAGCCTTAGCTGAATCAATCACACTTCCGCCTCCAACAGCCAGAATAACATCAACCATATTTTCACGCCCAAAGGAGGCTGCTTTATCAACATCCTCCACTACCGGATTCGGCTTTATTCCTCCAAATTCATATATATCGGCATCAATATGGTTGAGTTGCTTTAAAATTAAATTGTACAATCCGTTTTTCTTTATCGAGCCCTGACCATAAACCAGCAGTACTTTTTTGCCATATCTGTTAATGACAAGTCCTAACTGGCCAAGTACATCTTTCCCAAAATGTATTGTTGTTGGGTTATGAGCCGTAAAGTTTTCCATAGGCTCTATTTGAATTTCCTATTTCGTTTTGAATTGGGCCGAAACATAGGCTCAACAGGTTCAGCGTCAAGCACGAAATCCATTTGCTTTTTTTGAAGATCGACCTGCAGCACTTTAACTTTAACTTTATCGCCCAGTTTAAACTCACGGCCATAATGTTGACCAATTACGCGATAGTTTTCGTCATCCAGATAATAAAAGTCATCATCCAAATACTTTAACGAAACCATTCCTTCGCATTTGCTGCCTTCCAGTTCAACAAAAATCCCCCATTTGCTAACCCCAGATATCAAACCATCAAAAGATTGTCCGATTTTATCTGCCAAAAATTCGGCCTGCTTATATTTAACGGATGCTCGTTCCGCTTCAACAGCCTTTTTCTCCATTTCAGAACTGTGCATGCAATATTCTTCATATTCGTCCTTATTCACCGAGCCACGGCCTTCCATATACCATTCAAGCAGGCGATGTACCATCAAATCAGGATAACGGCGAATAGGGCTTGTAAAATGGGTGTAATGCTGAAATGCCAAGCCATAATGCCCGATATTTACAGTAGAATAGATGGCTTTTGCCATGGTTCTGATGGCAATGGATTCGATCATATTCTCCTCACCTTTACCTGCAATCTGGTCAAACAGGTGATTAAACGAACTGGCCAGTCCTTTTCTGGAGCCAATATTCATTTTATAACCAAGTTTTGATAAGAACTCAACAAATTTCATCAGTTTTTCCTGATTGGGTTCATCGTGAATTCGGTAAACGAAAGTTTTGGCTTTTTGCTCACCTGCCTTTTTCCCAATTTTTTCAGCCACTTTTTTGTTTGCCAAAAGCATAAAATCTTCAATCAGCATATTGGCTTCCTTTTGCTCTTTGATATAAGTATCAACAGGCTTTCCTTTTTCATCAAGAATAAACTTAACTTCCTGACTATGAAAAGCAATCGCCCCCTTTTTAAATCTTTCTTCACGAAGTTTAGTGGCCAGACCATTTAAAACGAGAATTTCGTCTTTAAAGTCACCGTCTCCCCCGTCAATCATAGCCTGAGCTTCTTCATAAGCATACCTTCTGTTACTTCTGATAATAGTTTTACCAAACCATTCGCTGCTTATATGCGCTTGTTCATTCATAACAAAAACAGCCGAAAAGCAGAGCTTATCCTCATCGGGCCGAAGTGAACAAACCATGTTTGAAAGTTTTTCGGGAAGCATTGGAATGGTACGATCAACAAGATAAATGGACGTGCCCCTGTCGTAGGCTTCCTTGTCAAGGGCTGAATCGGGCTGTACATAATATGAAACATCAGCAATATGCACACCAACTTCCCAATCGCCATTTTCAAGTTTTTTAAGTGAAAGGGCATCGTCAAAGTCTTTAGCGTCAGGCGGGTCAATGGTACAGGTCCATACCGATCGGAAATCACGACGTTTTGCAATTTCCTTTTCAGAAATGACTACAGGTATTTTTTCAGCTTCTTTCAGCGTTTCGGGTTTAAATTGCAGTGGAAAGTCGAAAGAGGCCAATATAGAATTCATTTCTACATTGTTATCACCAGGTTCTCCGAGTACCTGGGTAATTTCTCCGAAAGGATTTTTTGATCTTTCCGGCCATTCTGTTATGCGGGCTATGGCTTTTTGCCCGTTTGTTGCTTTATTGAGCGACTCCTTTGGAATGAAAATATCAATGGGCATATTAACATCGTCGGGCACCAAAAAGGCAAATTTTCCTGAGAGTTGCACTGTGCCCACAAATTGTTTTCGACCGCGTTCCAGCACTTCAACTATCTGCCCTTCAGTCTTGCGTCCCTTTCGCATTGGAAAGAGATGAACTTTCACTTTATCGCCATGTAGGGCATGACCGGTATTGCCGGCAGCAATAAAAACATCTTCATCTAAATCGGCAGAGCTCACATAAGCCTTACCTGTTTGTTTCATATCAACAATTCCGGTAATACTTGCCTGTATGAGTTTGTCGGCCAGTAAATCAGGATTATACTTAAATTTCCCACGATTAAGTTCAAGTATAGTACCGGATCGAGCCATAGTTTCAAGAACCTTGCTCACCAATTCCTTGCTTACCTTATCCGTAATTCCGAGCATTTTTGAAATCTGCCTGAAATTAAATGCTTTTAAAGGGTTGGCAATAAACAATGCTTCAACCAGATTAACTATCGGACTGGCAGGCATGGTATTCGTTTTCAAATTTTTCTTTTTTGCCATTGGATTCTTGATTTAGTATGGTAAAGGTAGCAAAAAACCTTGTTTTGGGAAAGGAAACCCTCATGAACATTCAGAATAACTCAATTGTGGATAAAAATTCTGAAAATGCTGAAAATTCTGCTAAAAGCCCAGTTACTTTAGGCAAAAACAGCAATAAACTACAGAAACCCCGGAAAACCAATTTGGACGGGAACAGGTTTTGGGGTCATTTCTAACTACATCTTACGGAGGTTACATGGATACGGGAAAGAAAAAAATACTGCTGGCAGAGGACAATGCTATAAATCAGAAAGTGGCCATGCTCATGCTCAAAAAATACGATCAAAGTATTGACATTGCCGATAATGGACAGATTGCTGTGGAAAAATTTATGAAAGAAGAATATGACCTGGTTTTAATGGACTTACATATGCCTGAGTTAGACGGCTTTGAAGCTACAATGAAGATCAGGGAAATTGAAATGAAAGAAAACCGCAGTAAAAAAGTGAAAATATACGCTATGACAGCCAGTTCGATTAACGATGAAAGTGCCCGTTGTTATGCAGTAGGCATGGACGGATACATCAGTAAACCTTTCAGGGTTGAGGAAGTTATCAAAGTACTGTCGTAAGTTTAGCTCCCGGTATGGCGGCAATCAAATCTTTCGTATAGCTTTCTGACGGATTTTCGTACAAAGCATCTGCTTCGCCACTCTCAATTATTTTTCCGCTTTTCATAACCATCATCCTGTCAGACATAAATCTGACAACGGAAAGGTCGTGTGAAATAAAAATGTAGGTAAATTCAAAATCACGCTTCAAATCATTGAGTAAATTGAGAACCTGAGCCTGAACTGACACATCAAGTGCAGAAACAGATTCATCGCAGATGATAAACTCAGGCCTGAGCGCCAAAGCTCTGGCGATACAAATCCGTTGGCGTTGCCCTCCTGAAAACTGATGAGGATACCGATTAAAATGATCGGGATTCAGATTTACTCTATCAAGTAAATCCAGCACCTGCTTCTTTCTTGCAGCATTATTGCCATACAAATTATGCGCCTGCATTGGTTCCATAATTGATTGACCTGCTGTAATCCGAGGATTCAGAGATGAATAAGGATCCTGAAATATGATCTGCATGCGTTGACGCATCTGGCGCAACTCACGTTGATTGAGCTTTTGCAGGTCTACACCTTCAAAAAACAACTCGCCTGCTGTAGGTTTTATCAACTGTAAAATAGCTCTGCCCAAAGTTGTTTTTCCACACCCTGATTCACCAACAAGGCCCAAAGTTTCGCCTTTAAAAACATCAAAACTAACCTTATCAACAGCTTTAAATGCTTCTTTTTCCTTCGCAAAAATCTTGCGTGGCTGCGGATAGTAAACTGAAAGCTCTTTGACCTTTAAAAGCGGGGATTGACCGTATAATTCCTTGTGAGCCAGCGCCCTGTCAGCGTTATCAATGTATTTAAATAACTCATTGGTTAATGCAGGTTCCAAAAATGCTTTTCCGGTAAAGTCAGCAACAGTTGGTAAGCGTTTCAAGCGCACACCCAGCGGGGGGCGGCAAGCAATAAGACCTTGTGTATATGGGTGTTGTGGATTGTTAAAGATATCGGCTACTTTCCCTTGTTCAACCACCGCCCCCTGATTCATGACCACAACCTCATCAGCAATTTCAGCAATTACTCCAAGATCATGACTGATAAAAATGAGGCTCATTCCATATTTAGCCTGCAAAGATTTTAACAACAGAAGAATCGCCTTTTGAACAGTCACATCAAGGGCGGTGGTAGGCTCATCGGCAATAAGCAACGAAGGATTGCAGGCTATGGCCATGGCAATCATAACCCTTTGCTTCTGTCCGCCTGAGAGCTGATGAGGATAAGCCTTAAAAACCCGCTCAGGATTAGGTAAAAGTACTTCTGTGAATAGCTCCAAAGCAAGTTGGCGCGATTTTCCGGCATTATGTCCCAGATGTAGCTGAATAGCTTCTGTTACTTGCCGGCCGCATCTCATCACAGGATTCAGAGAGGTCATGGGCTCCTGAAATATCATGGCCATGCGATTTCCTCGCAACTTTCGCATGTCTTTTTCAGATAAAGTCAGTATATCTGAAACTTTGCCATCAGCCCCTGTAAAAGTGATTTTGCCACTATCAAAACGGCTGTTACCTTTTGGAAGCAACCGCATTATCGAAAGAGACGTCACTGACTTGCCGGAACCACTTTCGCCAACAATACCGATCGATTTGCCTCTGCCAAGCGAAAATGACACCTTTTCCACAGCATTACGCCAACCTGTTTCATCGCGAAAAGAAACAGATAAGTTTTCGACGTTCAGAATAGGCTCTTCCATAACATTCAATGTCTAAGTAAAGGTCTAAAGTAAAGCATTACGGTTGGCATCCTGTTTAATAAAGATAAAAAGCAGGATGGTAAATGCCCAAAGGGAAGAGCCTCCGTAACTAAAGAAAGGTAGCGGAATTCCAATCACAGGCACCAATCCGATAGTCATCCCGATATTTATCATAAAATGAAAAAACAAAATAGAGGCAACACCATAACCATAAATCCGGCTGAAATCAGAGCGCTGTCGTTCGGCAAGCATAACGATACGCATGAGTAATGCCATAAACAATCCAATAACAACAACCGAACCCAGAAAGCCCCATTCTTCACCAACTGTGCAAAAAATAAAATCAGTACTTTGCTCAGGCACGAAGTTATACTTGGTTTGAGTTCCATTGAGGAATCCTTTACCTGAAAAGCCACCCGATCCAATAGCAATTTTCGATTGATTGACATTATAGCCAGCACCTCTCAAATCCAATTCCTTACCCAAAAGCACATTAATACGGGTTTTTTGGTGTTCTCCCAAAAAGTTTTCAACTGCATATTCTACTGAAAAGGTAAATCCGATTCCAAGAATCAGTAAAGCAATAAGATTAATGATATTGCGCCTGTTTCGTTTAATAAAAAAGAAAAGTATTCCGGCCATTATAATCAGGAGGCCCATTATATAAATCGTTCCTACCATCAGAGTTGAAATAGCAATAAATACAACCATAACTCCGGCCAGTAAAAAATTTCCTGACAACCCCATGCGATAGAGCACAAGAATAAATGAGCTATAAACCAACGCACTGCCCGTGTCATTCTGAAGCAAAATAAGCAATGCCGGAATGCCCATCAATATCAAGGGCATTAGCCTGGTTTTTAAATCCTTAACATTCAAATGCTGACTGCTGAAGAACCGGGCAATAGCCAGGTTAGTAGCAAATTTTGCAAACTCGGCCGGCTGAAGACCAAACCCACCAATATGAAACCAGGACTTTGAACCCGAAACCTCGCTGCCAATGCCAAGTACCACGATGAGCAGCAACATAAAAAAACCATAAATAAGGTAGGCAAAGGTGGAAAAGAACCGGGCATCGGTAAGCAAAATTACCAGCGCTAAAAAAACGGATGTACCAATCCAAATCAATTGTTTCCCATAGCTTTGGCTAACATCCAAAATACTGCTATAGTCTTCATTGTAAACGGCTGCATAAATATTTATCCACCCTAACAATACCATAATCAGGTAGAGGATAACCAGTGTCCAGTCAATGTTACTGAATAAATTGTTTCTTTCACGAATCATTTAAAAAAGCCTTTTTGCAATCATATCCTCTTCCACATCTTTACGGGCAACGCTGCCTTTCACATATTTTTCAATCATCAGAGAAGCCACTGGCAACGCCCATGTTGAACCAAAGCCGGCATTTTCAATGATTACAGCAATAGCAATCTTTGGATTTTCAGCAGGAGCAAAAGCCATATAGAGCGAATGGTCCTCACCGTGAGGATTTTCAGCCGTACCCGTTTTTCCGCACATGGTTACCCCTTCAATCTGATACCACCTGGCGGTTCCCAAAGTAGCAACCTGCCTCATTCCTTCAACTATAATTTCAAAATTAGCCGGGCTTATACTTGAAACTACCTTTTGATACTCTTTCGATTTTTTTCCTTTTTCACCAATAGACTTAACAACATGAGGCACAATATAATACCCTCTGTTGGCAATGGCGGCAGCATAATTGGCTAATTGAAGCGGAGTCACCAGAATCTCTCCCTGGCCAATTGACAATGAACGCACCGTCATTGCATTCCAATGCCCTTTGCCGTATATAGCGTCGTATTTTTCGGCCGAAGGAATATTTCCTGAGAGTTCGAACATAAGGTCGGTACCCAGTTTATGACCAAACCCAAGACTCATTACATAATTACGCCATCTTACATAGTTTTCGCGAATTCCACCTTTGGCTCTGTTATTTAAAATACTTTTAAACACTTGCCAATGAAAAGGATTGCATGACTGCTGAATGGCTACTTCAACATTTAAAGGCGATTGGTGATTATGCGTACAACGGATTGGAGAAGAAGCCTTTCCCTGACAGGTATAATGTGTTCCGAGATCGAGAACACCTTCCTGGATGCCAATCAAATCGTTTACCATTTTAAAGGTAGAACCAGGCGGGTAAGCACCCATCATGGCACGATTAAGCAAAGGCTTAACCGGATCGTTAGACAGAATACCAAAATTTTTCCCTCTTACACGGCCCACCAATAAATTAGGATCGTAGCCCGGGCTGGATAAAAAAGCAAGAATCTCGCCCGATGCTGGTTCAATGGCAACTACACTCCCCATTTTCCCCTGCATCAATAATTCGCCATATTCCTGAAGATCAGCATCAATCGACAGATACAAATCATGTCCCATAATGGCTGCTGAGTCATATTTCCCATCCTGAAAACTTCCTACCTCCCTGTTATGAACATCAACCATTTTAATTTTCATTCCTTTAATACCCCGAAGTTCCTCTTCATAAGACTTCTCAATGCCGCTTATCCCTATGTAGTCACCTGATTTATAGTATGGATTTTTATCGATTACACCTTGAGTAACCTCACCAACATAACCAAATAAATGAGCTCCAATAGGCTTTGGGTAATAGCGCAAGGTGCGGGGTTGAACAAAAAACCCGGGAAACCGGTACATTTTTTCTTCCAGGTAGCCATAAGTTTCTTTGGAAATCTGCTTTTCGAAAAGGCTAGGTTTGTAGCGGGAGTATTTTTTTGCTTTCTCCATGCGGTCAATAAAGCCTTCTTTTGTAATTTCAAGCAGCCTGCAAAACTCGGCTGTGTCTATTTGTTTTACCTGCACGGGCAAAACCATTAAATCATAAACAGCTTCATTATAAACCAACAGCTTTCCATTACGGTCGTATATCAATCCACGGGCAGGATACTGGGTTACATAACGCAACACATTGTTGTTCGCCGAAAGTGTATAACTTTTGTCAATTACCTGTATGTAAAATAACCTCACCAGATAGATGAAGCCAAAAACCAGAAATATGGCAATTACTGTTTGTTTGCGCGATGCGAGAGATTTATTCGCCATGAGGCACCCTGATAGTCTTTAATTTCTTTACAAAATTAATGATTAACAGAGCACGGATTGCAGCAGGAAACGATTTACTAAAAGTTTATATTGAAAAAATAAAGGTGCACTCTTCGCCCGTATAAAACTATATATAACTGATTAAATGTGATTTACGGGAATGATTGTCTCAAATCGCACAATAATTATCGAAATGGGACGTCATTACAGCTTTGGCGATACGGAACATCAGAAATAATTCACCGGTTCATATCCTCCACAGAAGTCAAACTTATGTAACCGAAAAAAACCGTTAAGCCTTGAAACACAGGCTAAATCCACCCTCTTACCCTGTAATAAAACAAGGCAAAATACTCTCTGATGACAATAACCTCATACTTGAGATGATTCCAAAACTGGTATCTTACCTGGAGATTATTTCCAATGGGAGGCGCTATCTTGTTACCTTTAAGGTCATGGTCGTTAAAAGTCAGGTCCGTTTCAAGTGAGTTTTCAAAGGCGGGCAAGCCACTAACGTTGGTAAAACCGCATTTACGAAAACTAAGCACCGCTCTTTTAATGTGCTCGGGCGATGTAACTACTGTTACAGCGGTTGCAAGTTGTTTTTCAGAAAATAAGCGGGCAATTTCCAATGACTGACTCCTGGTATTTTTCCCTTTACTCTCATAGGTAATTCTTTCAGCACTCACCCCTCTTAAAATAAGTTCGCTGGCAATCCTTGCCGGATCGCCCATGGTATCATTCACATTTCCGGGAACAGCAATAATTACCAGTGCTTCAGGGCATTGCCGGGCCAGCTTGGAAGTGTAATAAGCCCTGATTAAACTATTTTCGCTTGGGATTCCTGCGCCCGCAAGCATCACAATAACATTTGGCGGCTCTTTAACCGAACTATTGGAAGTTGCCAGATGGTAGTAAGCCCAAAATGGAACAGTAGTAAAAGCAAGTACGCACAAGGTAATGAAAACAGTGCCTGATATGATAAGCACAGCTTTAAGATAACGTCCGGTGCGTCCTGATTTTTTAATCATTTACAAAAAGAAATATACCTCCGTCATTCTTCCCATCGTTGATCTCCCCAAAAAAATTCTCATCCATTTGTACATTCATGGTTTGGGCATTCAGATATCGTGCAGAAATTTTGACTTTCCCATTTTCACTCAATTTTACCTTAACATAATTATAAACGTAATCATCACCCTTAGGGTTTTGAATCAATTTAGACTCAGAAGCCACCAGGAATGCTTCTTTGTTTCTTACACTGTTTTGGGCAAAGTATTCAAAAACATCAAGCGACATTCCTCCTATTGCATCAGGTACTTTTTCCTGCTTTTCATTATCGGAAATAAGTTCACATTTGGCATAATAAAACACCATTTTTACATGGCTGCCTGTTTTTACTGCTTTTAAAAGCTCGTCAAAACTGTTGAGTTGTCGGGGCTGAGCTACTACGGCGGCGAACCCGGTAAGCATGAGAATCAGGGAAGTTGTAATAATTTTTCGCATACGTACTTATCGTTTTTTAATTATAATCGGAGGGGTTTGAATAACATTGCTTTTGTTTAAATCACGATCTTTGATATAAACTTCAAACATGATGGTATCAAAGCTCGACAAGGGATTGTTGACAAAAAGAGTGTCTTCAATTTCGCCACTTATGGCTTTGTTCTTGCCGGCCGGCATTAAATCAGGAATTCGCCCGTTAAATGTAGCGGTATCGTAAACAATAGTTGTATCGTTTATGTAATTGGGCGTGACAAGAAAAACTTCTTTGAACTCACCATTTTGCCGTTCAAAATATCTGATAAACAAATTATAATCAAACGGAGGGAGGGTATCACTGTCGTAAAGCCCAATATTGCCATCACCGTCAGTAAAACCAAATCTGAGCACACCGCGCTGATCGATGCCCTGGGCATCGCGCAGAGTAATAAAATCAAGGAATTCAATGGTTGGTTCGGGCGGATACTCATCATATTTCTTACAGCCATTCACAACCAGGCCTATTATCAACACGACCAGAATCCATTTAATAACTTTCATTTGTTTGCACATTTGATTTACAAATTAACGTAATTTTCAGACAAAAGGTGTGCCGCAATGGCCTTTTAAACCTGAAATAATCCTTAAATGATCAATCTTATTTAAGCCATACATCAGTCTGAATCGGCATCTCCGAATAAATCAGGCTGTTCAGCTGGCTTAATAAGCAAGGGCCCTTCTGATTTAACAGAATTAACCAAATCAGAAACCTTGTATTTTTTCATTTTTTTTGAAGGATAAGGCACGAGTAACGATTGTACGTTTGCCGGCTGATGGCTAAAAAGCCACTCTTCATAATTCTCAGGCTTCAAAATTACAGGCATTCTGTTATGAACAGGTTCCATAAGTTCATTCGGCGTGGTGGTAATAATTGCAAAAGATCTGATTAACTCACTTCCTTTCCCTTTCCAGTATTCCCAAATACCAGCCATGGCAAACGGAGATTCGTCATCCATCACAAAGCGGTATGGCTGTTTTTTCCCTGAATGTGTCCATTCATAAAATCCGTCAGCCGGCACCAGACATCTCCTTGACTTCAGAGCCTGCCTGAAACTGGCTTTTTCTGAGAGCGTTTCTGCACGGGCATTAATCACCGGAGTACTTCGCGGAATTTCTTTTGTCCATGAAGGGATAAGCCCCCATCTGAAATATTGAAGCCTTAATACTTCCTCTGCAGCTATAATGGCCATTTGTTGAGTGGGTGCTCCGTTGTATCGGGGCACATAAGGCTCTGTCCCTCCTGAAAGTTTAAAAAATTTGTTTAACTGTTGCTCTTCCGTAGTCAATGAGAATCTTCCGCACATGATCTTTTTCTTTTCGCTAAAATTAGCAATTATAAGGACTTCAGCTTCATAAATAGCTGAATAATGTGTAAGTTTGGATTGAAAATAAATTTTCATTAATTATCTAACAATCAGACAAACATGAAGAAATTTGCAATAGTTCTGGCCGGAAATGGTGTTTTCGACGGTGCAGAAATCCACGAAGCCACTCTTACCATGCTTGCCATAAGGAAACAAGGTGCTGAATACAGTATTTTTGCACCTGATATTGAGCAACATCACGTTATAAATCATATGAATGGCAACGAAATGCCCGAAACACGCAATGTGCTTGTGGAAGCAGCGCGTATTGCAAGAGGAAAAATCAGCCCGCTGTCTGATTTCAAAGCCCGTGATTTTGATGCTCTTATTTTTCCGGGAGGCTTTGGTGTAGCCAAAAACCTATGCACATTTGCATTAAGTGGTACTGAATGCAAAGTGAATGCTGAGGTTGAAAAGGCAATTAAAGAAATGGCATCATTAAAAAAACCCATTGGAGCCCTTTGCATTTCGCCTGTACTCATTGCGAAAGTACTTGGCAATGTAGAAATTACAATCGGGAATGATGCAACAACTGCATCTGCTGTTGAAAAAATGGGAGCTACTCACATGATAACTACGCACGGTGAAGTTGTGCGCGATAAGCACAGGCCTGTTTTTACAACCCCATGTTATATGCTGGATGCTGATATTGTTCAGATTGCTGAAGGCGCTGAAAACATTATAAAAGCGATACTTTCAGAGCTAAAATAGCGAAACCGGTCAAAACCAGTTTTTAGTTTTGCCAAATTGTATAGCATCAGAAACCACCAATAAATGGTCAAATGCCAGCGGAGGCAAATTATCAATTGAAAACCAGGCAGCTTCCGCCGCATCATCACCACCCTTTGCCTGCTGATTATTTACGGCGAGTAAACCGGTGTAAGCTATGGATATTGTCCGGTGGCGGGGATCACGATTCACTTCGCCATACGCGTGATATTGAAAAAGCTCAACATCGCTGATACCGGTTTCTTCGTAAAGTTCCCTTGCTGCGGCATCACCGGGGGTTTCTTCCATATCAATAAAACCACCCGGAGCTGCCCACATACCTGCGAAAGGATGCTTAGCTCTTTTAATCAAAAGGACTTCCGTCTTTTTCTCAACTTTTCTGAAAACAACCGCATCAACTGTTACTGCTGGCCGCGGATACGAATAGGTGTATGACATTGCTTATTTTTACTGCGAAAGTTATAAAAAAAATCCTGCCGGGCAGGATTTTTAAACACTTAACTGAAGGCAACTAACACTTAAACACTCTAAATAAAACTTAAATTCCGGCAGCAAAGCAAATATGTGGGGTATCACTTCTGCCGGAATTTCCTATTTAATACATAATAAATTTCAGCATCAGGTTAAATTGCTTCTCTCTTGACTCATCAGCCCTGATAATTAAACTATTTAACTTCTCAATTACATAATCAAGCAATCCGGGGTGTGTAGCTGTACTTTTATGAACCGAAATCTTACCACAGCTATCTGTTGCCATATCAACATTAACAAAACCTTCGAGATGAAATGTCCGGGCAAATTCCGGATATAGAATACTCCGTCCTAATTCTTCGCGCAGCAACTTATGCTCTGCTGCCGCAAACATGGATCGACTGCCTTGCAAGCCAACCACCATAACCAGAGGTATATTGTTTTTCATGAATTGAAAATTTCAACACCTGGGAATAAGCCAAACTCATGCCAAACTTATATCATACTGTATACCTGCATGTTACATTCATTTTAAAACTCAAATACGTCCGGTTTTAACAGTTAACTGTCCGAAACCGAACGCAAATCATTCCATATCTTCGGTCAAATAAGAGGAGGTTTTATATGGGAGAAGCACAACCCAACAGCCAACAACTCTTTACAGATTTGCAAAAAGACAGGGCATGGCTCACCCTGGTTATTTTCAGGAAAGTTTGACGATAATTTTAAA
The DNA here is from genome assembly GCA_020636745.1 of Lentimicrobiaceae bacterium. Lineage (NCBI taxonomy): Bacteria > Pseudomonadati > Bacteroidota > Bacteroidia > Bacteroidales > Lentimicrobiaceae > Lentimicrobiaceae bacterium. The sequence continues at coordinate 253,402 of JACJXH010000005.1, forward strand.
GAAATGAAGCGAAGGCTGCTTTATTCATCTTCCTCTGCCTCTGTTTTAACATCTATGTGCTGACTACTGCCGGCAACAGTGAGCACTATTTCTCCCTTAGGTGGGTTCAAAGAGTAATAAGAGGCCAGTTCAGAAAGTGTACCCCTTTTATTTTCTTCATACATTTTAGTCAATTCACGCGAAACACAAGCTTGCCGGTCAGCACCAAATGCAACGGCAAGTTGTTCTAATGTTTTGACCAAACGAAACGGAGATTCATAAAGCACCATGGTATAAGTGAGCCTGGCAAGAAATGCAAGGCGTGTTTGCCTGCCTTTTTTATGTGGGAGAAATCCTTCAAAATAAAACCTGTCACAAGGCAGACCCGAGTTTACAAGTGCAGGAACAAAAGCTGTTGGTCCGGGAAGACTTTCAACCTCAACACCCATGGCAATGCAGGTTCTGACAAGTAAAAACCCCGGATCAGAAATACCCGGAGTACCAGCATCGGTAACCAAAGCAATGGACTCTCCGGCTGCAATACGACCTGCAATATTTTCAGCGGTTCGGTGTTCGTTATGCATATGATGCGAGGCCAGGCGGTTATCAATACCATAATGTTTGAGCAAAAGCCCTGTTTTCCGGGTATCTTCAGCAAGGATCAGACTTACTTCCTTTAAAACCCTTACAGCCCTGAAGGTCATGTCTTCAAGATTACCAATTGGCGTAGGAACGAGAAATAGTTTAGGCATTGATTCTTTGATTGAAATTATTTATAAAACCCTGCATTTGCACCCATCAGGCTTGCATAATTCACATATGATATGCAAAAACAAAATCTCTTAAAAGCCTGAAAATATCTTCATACTTTGTTAAAGGCAGCTGTTCGGATCTATCAAAAATATTGTGATACTCACGAAACTCCTTACCCATTGAATAGATGAAAACGGCAGGTACACCCGCTTTATAGAACGGACAATGGTCACTGTTACAACTTTCGCCGCGTTCAGCTACTTTGAGCACATAATTATGCTGGTGGTTGATATCGGAGAGCAATTCAAACTGCTTTTTAAATACATTTCCATTGACAACCGTAACACCCTCGCTGCCTGTACCAACCATATCGAGGTTTAAAAGAAAGCTGACTTGTTTAAGCGGGAACAGCGGATGATCAACATAAAATTGCGAGCCAAGCAAACCAGCTTCCTCTCCGGCAAATGCCAGAAAAGCCATACTGCATCGAGGCCTGTTTTCAGCAAGTGCAAAATGCCGGGCCATATCCAACATCATAGCAATCCCGCTTGCATTATCGTTTGCACCCGGAAACAGGGCATTACGGCCCATCATTCCCAAATGGTCGTAATGCGCCGAAATCACGATAAACGAATCGGGCAATTCAGTTCCGGGAATAAACCCAACAACATTCCGAACAGGCATACCGGCAAAAAACTCGGCATTTACATTACATTCTACAACCCTGGGGTTGCGAGGAATGGCTGATTTCAATACTTCAAATACAGGAAATGATTTTTGTCTGAATGCCTGAGAGACACTCCACATTAACTTTTCCTTTGCCTGAGATATTACAAATCCCGCGGCATGTACATAATTAGTTCTGACCAATGAATCAACCAACCTTTGTCGCTCCTTTGGAATATCTGCCTTATCAATCAAGAAGAAGGTTTTTGAAAAATCCTTCCCTGAAAGACGGTTAAGCCTTGACGGCTTGCTAAACACTTTGGATTTAATCGTTTTTAGTTTATATACACCCTTAATATCAGGACTATACGATGCTACCGTAAAATCGCGGCCCGGCACTATATTATTTCCATTTATTGAAAATTCAACCGTATCAGGAAACGTATTAACAGGCATTTCAAAAGATTGAAAAAATGTTGAATTAAACGGCCTCAGTCCAATACGCTCCATTTCAGAAGCAATATACCCGGAAGCTAAGCTGTTTCCTTCATTTATATAACCACGGCCATACATAGCGGGCGACGCCAGGGTGTCAACCAGACAACGGGCATAATGTAAATTCTGAGAAAAACCATGATTCACAAAACCAAACATTACCCCTGTAACAAACAGAAAAATGAGTTTGCTTTTAATCAGCAATCGGCCAAATACATCGTTCATAGGATTTTATAATATTATTTGTCGGCCGTAAGATATCGCCTGGTTACAAACTCGCGAAGCCTGATTAAGACAGCATGTTGTTCATCCCACGCAAATCTGGTGCTCATTTCTGCAAGCAACTGCTCTGCCTGAACCCTGTCTGAGCAATTGTTCAGCAGATTGACAGATTCATTGTAAAGCTCGGCCGAACCATTGAACAGCTCATTGATAAACTGGAATTTCTCATTAATTCCAATGGCTGATTTAATATCATGAATAGGCTTTAGCAACATTTGATCGGCCAATGTTAAGTCATTTTTGCCAGCATTCACTTTATCGTTAACAGAAGGCATATCACTTTTATGAACATCTAAAATAGAAGGCATTGCGAATAAATCGGCTGAAGGCTTTAAAGGCTTATTGGCCACGGTTCCTGAATCTCTGGCGAACTCATGCTCTGCATGAAAATCACTTTTAACCGGAGCAGGTACTTCCTTAGGCGGAACAGAACCAAAATGCGGCTGGTTAGAATGCACGATTTCTGGTTGAACAGCTGGCGCCGGAGGCTCAACAACAGGCGGAACCATATCAGGCGCCACAGGAGGAATTTCAACAGGTGTATCTTTATGTTTTTCAACCTTTTCAACCACCGGCGGTGCATACTGCAAAGGGTCGGCTTTAACCGTAAGTTCAACAGGTTTAAGGCTTTTGAGAATTTCAACTTTCTCATATAACTCCCTTAAAACCGAAAGCATCAAATCTGCATCTATCGGATGCAACGCACCTTCAGGAAGGTTATGAAAACGATTGTGTAGCTTATCAATAAGTTCGCTGATTTCAGCTTTTAATGATTCCATCTTCTATAAAAAATTAATGAAAACCCAAAGTATGCAAACGTGGATAGCCGCTATTTTTGTACATTGCAGGCTTAAAAAAAAGCCCCTGAAAAATAGCATTTCTGTTGCACGAGCAATGTTTCAGAGGATAAAATTAACAAAGAAATCAGTGCAAGCCTAAGAAATGTTTCTCGAAAGCGCCATAAACCCTTCTCAGCGCCGCGGTTGGATTGAAGTTATCTGCGGTTCAATGTTCTCCGGTAAAACCGAAGAACTAATCCGCCGACTTACCCGCGCCCGCATTGCCAAACAACGGGTCGAAATTTTTAAACCTGAAATTGACACCCGTTATGACGCCATTAACGTTGTGTCGCACAATGAGAATTCCATCAACTCTACTCCCGTGCAATCATCAACACAAATTTTGCTTTATGCAAATAATGTGGATGTAGTAGGTATTGATGAAGCACAGTTTTTTGACGATGAACTCATCAGTGTTTGCAACAAACTGGCCAACAGCGGCATTCGCGTAGTAATTGCCGGCCTCGATATGGATTTTGCTGGCAAACCTTTTGGCCCTATCCCTGCATTGCTTGCTACTGCAGAATATGTAACCAAAGTTCACGCCATATGCATGCATTGTGGTAATCTTGCACAGTATTCGCACCGTAAAACCACCGATGAAAAACTGGTAATGCTTGGCGAAACTGAAAGTTATGAACCACTTTGCAGAGATTGTTTCGTAAAGGCCAGAGGTGAAACCCATACAAAAAAGACCTAATTTATTGAAACTGAACCACCTTTACAATCAAGGCCTTTTGCTATCCTGATTCCAGTTTCATGAAATAGCAAATGCACTTTCCCGTTTTTCCTGATAATAAAGAAAAAGACTATCTGCTTTTTAAATGGGGACCCATATTTGCTACCTTGATTTCCCCTTCCCATTTTTTTGTAATTTTGCACTTTATAATTTTCTTCGCATGGCCACTGCTGTTAAACACCTGATGTTATTGCCTTTATTTTGCTTTTTTGTTTTTTCCGGCAAAGCTCTAGCGCAGCTTAATGGTAATGATTCCGTTGTAATTATATCAACCGCAAAAGGTGATATTACAATAAAACTTTATAATGATACTCCGCTGCATCGCGATAATTTTTTGAAACTGGCCAGAGAAAATTTTTTTGACAGCACCCTGTTTCACCGGGTTATCAATAGCTTTATGATTCAGGGAGGCGACCCCGATTCGCGCCATGCTGCCACAGGCATAGAACTTGGCAATGGAGGTCCCGGATATGATATTCCAGCCGAAATAACACTTGCCCATTTTCATAAGCGCGGTGTGCTTGCTGCTGCGCGCGAAAGTGATGATGTTAATCCCAAACGACTCTCTTCCGGCTCACAGTTTTATATAGTTCAGGGAAAAGTTTTCACCCAGGCCGAGCTTACTCAATTTGAAAACAAAGTCAATTTACTGGCTAAACAAAGGCTTTTTACATCATTTCTGGACAAACCTGAAAACCAAGAGCTTAAAAATTATTTCTACGCGCCAAATACACAAAAAGACACGCTGAAATTCAAACAATTGACAGATTCAATAAATGCAAATCTTGAAAAAGAATACGATTTAACTCCTGAATTCAGGTTTTCGGATGAGCAACGCCTGTCCTATTCAACTGTTGGAGGCACTCCCCATCTGGATGGAAAATACACTATCTTTGGCGAAGTTATCAGCGGCATGGAGGTTGTTGACGCAATTGCTGCTGTAAGCACTGATAAAAATGACCGTCCGTTGACCGACATCCCCATCATAGTAAGAATCGTTACCAATAATGAAACGCAACCATGAAAAAATTAAGTTTACTTGTTGCACTGATGCTATTAGCAACTACGTTTATTTTTGCCCAAACACCAAAAACCACTGCATCGGCTCAAAAACAAACCAAAATTCTCATTGAAACTGAATATGGTAATATGACTGCTGTTTTGTACAATGAAACACCACAGCATCGCGATAACTTTTTAAAACTCATTAAGCAGGGCTGGTACAATGGCTCCATCTTTCACCGTGTAATTAAGAATTTTATGATTCAGGGAGGCGGAAAGGAAAACCAGATAAATGACCCCGGGTATACCATTCCTGCTGAATTTGTTTCAAAATACTTTCATAAAAAAGGTGCTCTGGCTGCAGCACGCAGAGCCGATCAGGTAAATCCTTCAAAAGCATCATCGGGCTCTCAGTTCTATATTGTGCAGGGACAGGTTCTTCAGGATCAGCAACTGAATATGATTGAACAGCAATCAAATAAAAAAATCAGCCCCGAAAGGCGCGCCGTATACAAAACCATTGGAGGAACTCCTCATCTTGACGACCAGTACACTGTTTTTGGCGAAGTTATCTCAGGACTGGATGTGATTGACAAAATTGCAGCCGTTCAAACTGCCCCTGGCGACAGACCGGTAAAAGATGTAAAAATGAAAATTACTGTGATTAAATAAACCAGTTCGTTTTACCATTACATATCTGTTGTAAACTCTGTTCTGCTGAACCCCAAAGTGAAGTCAGGCAAATTACAATTTAGTAAAACCTTGTACGCATGAAAGATCAAATCAATAAATATCTGGCTGAAATAGAGTCTTTTTCAGCCAAAACCAAGGAAGAACTTGAGCAATTCCGCATTAAATACTCCGGCAAGAAAGGGATACTCAACGATTTGTTTGCTGAGTTCAAAAATGTGGCAGCAGAAGAACGCCGTGAAATGGGAGTTTTGCTGAATGATCTTAAAGGGAAAGCCCAACAAAAGATTGAAAGTTTGAGGGATAGTCTTGAAGGACAGGAAACCTCGTCAGGTCCTGAATTGGATCTGAGTCTTCCGGCAAATTTTCATGATGCAGGTTCGCGTCATCCATTGATGATTATCAGAAACCGCATGATCGAAATTTTTTCACGCGTTGGATTTACTGTTGCTGAAGGACCTGAGATTGAAGATGACTGGCATAATTTCTCAGCGCTCAATTTTGCACCTGAACATCCGGCCCGCGACATGCAGGATACATTTTTTATTGAAAAAGACCCTGATATCGTTTTGCGCACACACACTTCGAGTGTGCAGGTGAGGGCAATGGAAAAAACCAAACCGCCCATCAGAATGATATTCCCTGGCAGAGTGTATCGCAACGAAGCTATTTCGGCACGCGCCCACTGCTTTTTTCACCAGATTGAAGGTTTGTACGTTGACAAAAACGTAAGTTTTGCCGACCTCCGGCAAACTATGCTCTACTTTGCCAAGGAAATGTTTAGTGAAGATACGCGTATCAGACTCAGACCATCTTACTTCCCGTTTACGGAACCCTCAGCCGAAATGGACATCTCGTGCAATTTGTGTGGTGGCAAAGGCTGCGGATTTTGTAAATATACGGGCTGGGTTGAAATTTTGGGTTGTGGCATGGTGAATCCGAATGTATTGAAAAATTGCGGCATTGATCCGGAGGTATACTCGGGTTTCGCTTTTGGCATGGGGGTTGAACGTATCACCAACCTGGTTTTCAATGTTAAAGACCTGCGTATGTTCTCTGAAAACGACGTACGCTTCCTGCAACAGTTTGAGTCTGCCTGGCAGCAATAATTAACCTGTTGAATTGATGTTGCGCCTGAGCGCCACTCTGCCTTTTTTTAAACAAAACACACCATCTTCTCCAATGGCCCGGAAACGCATTGTTGACCTCGATTTTTTGCGCGGACTGGCCATACTTGGCGTGCTGTTCAGGCATTCATCGTGGGACAACAACTTTGCCAGAGCGGGTTGGGCCGGAGTAGATTTGTTTTTTGTTCTGAGTGGATTTCTGGTATCAGGCCTTCTTTTCAGTGAATATAAAAAATCGGGAAATGTTAGAATCGGCCGTTTTCTGATCAGGCGCGGATTTAAGATTTATCCCACATTTTATTTATTTCTCCTTGTCGCATTTCTCGTCTATCCCCGTATTTCAGGTTCAGCATTTCCCGTCCCCAATATGTTGTCTGAAATCTTTTTTGTTCAGAGCTATTTTCAGGGTTGCTTTATTCATACATGGTCACTTGCCATTGAAGAACACTTTTATCTGCTCCTTTCATTGTTCATATTTATCATGTTTTCGGCCAGATGCATAACCAATAAACCGCTGATGATCTCTTCTCTTTTAACCGGCATATTATTGGTAATTTTATTCAGGCTCCAGTTTGTTTACGCAAACAGAAATGAAGAATTTGTGCCATTGTTTTATACACATTTACGAATGGACGGTATGTTGCTGGGGGTTTTACTTGCCTATCTGTTCTACTTCTCTGATTCATTTTACCGCTTTATAGAAAAGAACAGAACGGCACTTATAGTTCTTGCACTAGCCCTTATCAGTCCATTATTTTATATCAAAGCCGGAGGATTCTTCTTTAATACAATTGGATTTAATTTGATACATCTAGGATTTGGTTTGCTGGTAATTATAGCTGCCCAAGGCCGGCTTGTGGCAAAGCTAACTGAAACCCGGTTACTTAAACCTATTATCAATGCCACGGCCTATACCGGGGTTTATTCCTACTCTATTTATGTCTGGCATTTGCTTTTCAGCGACATCATTGAAAAAGGTTTTCATCTTCAAACCGGTGGACTGCTCTATCTTTTCGTTACAATTACAGGCGGCATCTTACTGTCACTGCTGATTGAGCAAACATTTATTAAAATCCGCGACCGGCTTTTTGCCTGATGATGAAATTCAATCAAAAACCAATCAAAGATTTCTGCTTTATCAAATACTTTTCGGCCCTGCTTTGTGAAATGACTTGACCTGAAGGACTCTTCATCAAAAGTATCAATTCATAGTTTCCGGGTATTTCGGGAGTTCTGATTATCACATCCTGTCTGAATTTCTTATCAATATCAACCCTTAACGGCGTGTTTAATGCTGTTTCAGTGGTTACACCTTTCCATTCATAAGTCATAAAAAAACCAGACTTCCTGCCAGAAAAAAGCACAGAAGGCGAACGATTCACTATTACAGACCAAACCCTGACCCATTCTCCGGCAGCAAAAGTCATGCTTTTATCCACTTCCTGCTTCAATAATACCTGTTGCGTAACGCTGTCACTTATTAATTCAGGCGCTGAATCGTTGTTCAGCATAACATAAGCATTTGAATGCAGGGTAAAATAGTGTGGATTTAAACTACCATCAGGCGCTGTATTTATCCGCCAGAACACATATGATGAATCGGTAAGTTCCATGTAAAGATCTTGAAAAGTATAATCTTCCAGCGTACAGATTGTGACAGTATGTTCAGGCCCGGTTTCAGCAGAAAAGAACATGCTTTCGATTGGATACGACCAGTTAGCTCCCGGAGTAAGCGTATCGGCAAGGTTACGTTCGTCCACCACAAATTTATCAGCCCCTGTTGCCTGAACATACCTGGTTATGTATGATAATTGTACAGTGCGTTGCCTGTAAATTGCAGCATTTTCATAAATCAGTAACAGCCTGAAAGCAGTGAAAACCAATAAAACAAACAAAAGTATTGTAGCAGTAAACTGTTTAACTTCACTGAAAAGACCTGTCATCAGCGGAAATAGCACAACAAAACCCAGAGGGAACCATACCTGCTCATTATATCGCGACCATTCAAAATTTCCGGTATTAAGTGCTGACAATATGATAAATACAACAATTGAAATCAGGTAAATCGCCATTATTTTGAATTTCCTTTGTCGGATCATTTGAATTATCATCCCTAAAGCCATTATAATCAGTGCCCAATAATATTGAAAAAGAAATCCAGCCAGGTGCATGAAAAAAGACAGATTGAACTTTCCTGATATGAATTCCTGTACAATAGAGTTTGCCTTCCCTGATTCATATGAGCTGGCATGCAAATACTTGAGCAGCAAAAAGCCAAGAATGACTAATCCGATAAAAGCATAAAACTTCAAATATTTTAAGCCGTAAACTGATGAGTGAAAAACAATAACCATGATAAGTAATGCAATTCCTACCGGGTGACTGCTCGTCACAAAAAAGGCAATAACTATAAGAAGCAGGTAATGGTATTTATTCAAGCATCCTGAATAAAGTACAGAAGCAAAAAGAACAAGTAAGGCCGCTGCATAATAAAGTTCAAACATAGGCACCAGAAAACCAGTAACAAGACCTGCCACCTGAAGCAAAATCAGCATGATTCCTGAAAATTGATTTCTGAAAATAAAAAATGAAAAGAAAAAAATGAGCAAAGGAAAAAGTACATGATTCAATGAATAAAGCAGAAGTACTGTTTTCAATGGGACTACGAGATTTACGCCTATAACGGGCAAAACCTGCGACAATATGAGGATAAACCGCTGATGTTCAACCCATGGCAAGCGGCTATTGATAACCCTCATAAGATAATAGCCTGAATCGACCAGTAACCTTTCGTGATAAAAAACCACCGAAAGAAATATCAGCACAGCAAATACAGACAGTGGAAAAATGAAAAACCAGCTACGCTTGTTTAAAGCCATAAAACACCATAATATGTACTTCAAAAGTAAAAAAAGATATCAGCATAAATGTGCTGTCCTTACCATATAAAAGGAATGAGTTTTTTTGAAGTTTTGGTATATTCAAGATATGGTAAAAAAGCTTTCTTCAGATATTGTTCCTCAATGTGAAGCTTTATAATAAGTACAATGGTTAAAGCAACTACAAAACCCAGCCGTAACAGACTATAATGCCCGGCAACCATAGGCCAGCAGGTAAGCAGAATAGCGGTATACATCGGGTGACGAATAAATTTATAAGGCCCGTGAGCTATCATTATACCATCAGGCTTTACATGGGGTGAAATATTAAAATTGCCTATTCGAATTGTGTATATAGCGTATAATCCCAGCGCTATACCGGTTATTACTAATAACCCAACCCATAACTTAAGGTTAAGGAGCGGAGTAGTAACCAGCACCAACCCTATAAAAGTAAACTGGAGGATAACCAGCAGCCATGCAAGATATGACTTTCGCGTACCTAACCGTGTAGTGTTAAACATATACAACCAGATTTATAAGTAAACAAAAATACAGGGTTCAGGTTAGAGGCTCCTGAGAAAAAATTAAATGCAGAGCACCTCTTGCTTGTAAAAAAAACAGGGTCATTTGAGAACTTCAAACAACCCTGTTAAAACCAATTGTTATTACATTATTTTGCCAATCTGGCCAGCTTGTTTGATTTTCTGCGTGCAATCTTAATTTTCATTTCATAAACCATAAGATAAAGCGCAGGAACAAGCACCAGCGTGAGGAAAGTAGCAAAACTCAATCCAAAAATAATTGACCATGCCAGCGGCCCCCAGAAAGCTACATTGTCACCACCAATATGAATTTGTGGATTCAATTGAGTGAACATGGTTTCAAAATTCAGGTTGAAACCAACAGCCAGTGGCACAAGACCAAGAATAGTAGCAGTAGCTGTAAGAATAACCGGAGTAATACGGGTCAAACCAGCCTGAAGTATTGCATCACGAGTCTTTAAGCCACGCTCTTTAAGTGTGTCAATAAACTCCACAATAAGAATACCATTTCTCACCACAATTCCACCAAGTGCTACAATACCAAGGCCTGTCATTATGATGGAAATTGACATGTTAAATATTACAATGCCCAGCAACACACCAATAATGCTAAAAATAACTTCGCTGAGAATGATCACCGCTTTACTCAGGGAGTTAAACTGTGTAATCAGGATAAAGAAAATCAGACCAATGGCAATCATCATTGCCTGACCCAAGAAGTTGGACGTTTCGGCCTGATCAACCTGTTCACCGGTTAGTTTAATCTGAACACCATTACTTAGAGGAAAATCAGCGGCCAGTTTTTCAATCTGAGGAACAATTTCGTTGGCAGTATAGCCACTTAGCACGGCGCTCGAAATTGTAATGATACGTTTTAAATCCTGCCGTTTAATTCCTCCATAGGAATCAGCATAGCCGATAGTAGCTACCGATGAAAGCGGAATTTGCCTTAACAAACCTGAGGTCATATCACGGTAGGTAATCTTCAGGTTAATCAGATTATTGATATTCTCGCGGGTATCGGTTGAGTAACGCAATTGAATTGAATACTCATCTTCATCCACTTTGTATTTCGAAACTTCCTTTCCAAGCACTGCTGTGCGCAATTCAGTTGCAATCTGGCCGGTGCTAATACCATATTGATTGGCACGTTCACGGTCGATGTTGAGAACAATCTCAGGCTTATTGTCCTGAAAATCACTTTTCAACTCTTCAATACCAGGAATCTGAAGCGAATCAAGATAATTTTTAAACGCTGCAGCGTCATGAATCAGGTTGGTGAGATTCTCACCTGTAACTTCAATATTGATAGGTTTGCCCGTTGGAGGTCCGGCACGGTTTTTCTCTGCTGAAATTTCAACCCCCGGAATTCCTTTGATCTCATCACGGATTTTATCCAGATAATCATTGGTATTTATACCGTTTCGATATTTAAATTCCACAAAGTTAACCGTAACCTTGCCCTTTTCAGAACTTATCGAACGCGAAAAGTCCATATCATCGCCGGCACCAAGTGCTACATTGCTAATAACCGATTCAACAATTGGATTATCCTTTCCCAGCAATGCAATTACTTTCCCTTCTACAATGCGGGTTACAGAATCGGTAACACGCTGATCGGTACCAATAGGCATTTTCACCATCACATTGATACTGGTGGGCATATTATCGGGGAAGAAAAGCACCTTCGGAGAACGAATACCAACCAGCACAAACGTTACCAAAAACAAACCAATTACAATGAGCAGCAGATACAGAGGGTTTCGTCCGGAAAGAACAAACCTGAGCTGCCTTTCATATAATCTCACAAAGAAAGGCCAGCCTTTTTCCTGCCACCATTTGATGTAAGGGTTGAGCAAAGTGTGGAAAAACAATATAAGTGCTGCAACAAACACCATGAAGTTGCCAATTCCAAAAGCAGTTTCACTGCCATTAACGGCATAGGCAATATAGCTGACAACAGCCAGAAGAATAACAATAATCATTTCAAGCGTTATCTTCTTTCTGAGCTTCTGTTTGTCTGGAGCCTCAAACTCATGCTTCATAAAGGAAATGGCAAATACTGGATTAATAATATAAGCCACAAAAAGTGAAGCAAACAAGGTTAGAATAAGCGTTACCGGAATATAGAACATGAACTCTCCAACAATTCCCGGCCAAAAAGCCAGAGGGAAAAATGGCGCCAATGTGGTTAAAGTTCCTGATAAAATCGGAAGGAAGACTTCACCGGCAGCCTTTTTGGCCGCAATAATTATATTGGGCTCATGCTGATGGGTCCGGTGAATATTTTCAATGACAACAATAGCGTCATCAACCACAATTCCCAGGGCAAAAATAAAGCCGAACATCACAATCATATTCATTGAAAAGCCAAGAGCCGGCATGGCCATAAATGCCACAAACATTGACAAGGGAACAGCAAGTGCCACAAAAAAGGCATTTGTAAATCCCATAAAGAACATCAGTACGATAGTCACCAGTATAAATCCGAAAATAATGGTGTTATTCAGTTCTTCAAGAGTATTTCTGGTATAACGCGATTGTTCTCCCGATTTGGTAACTGTTACATCAGAAGGGAATTCTTTGTTTATTAATTCGTTATTTAAAATATCATTGATTTTATCGGAAGCGTCCAGCAGGTTTTTACCACTTTTTTTGACAACATTCAGCGTGATAACATTATTCCCGTTAAGGCGGGAAAAGCTTTCCTGCTCCTTAAAAGTATCTTTAACTTCCGCCACATCCTTCAAATATACGATAGCTCCACTTGAAGAGTGGATAAGGATATTCCTGATAACTTCCATATTATCAAACTGCCCCTGCACCCTGATAGATCTTTTCATTCCGCTTGAAGTGATGTTACCAGCAGAAATAGTGAGATTTTCAGACGCCACAGCACGTTCAATATCAGACATGGTGACACTTGCAGCCTGAGCTTTGTACATATCAACATTTATCTGAATTTCACGCTCAAGGGCGCCAACAATATCCACACGCGTAATTTCGGTGAGCGACTCTATCTTATCCTGAGCTATTTCAGCATATTTCTTCAATTGATCAAGATCATATTCTCCTGAAATCTGAATATACACAATCGGAATCTCCGAAAAATCAATATCAGCCACGTTCGGGTCATCCAACAGGTTGTTGGGCAAATCCGATTTACTTTTATCCACAGCATCTTTAACGCGCTGTTTGGCTTCAGGCACTTCTATGTCGGTATTAAACTCTATCGCGATGGACGAAAAATCCTGCAATGAATTACTGGTTATCTTCTTTACACCGCTTATCCCTTTCAGCTGCTTTTCAATGGGCCTGGTAACCAGGTTTTCCATGTCTTCAGGTGAAGTTCCCGGATAAACCGTATTGACCAGAATAGTAGGAATAACAATTTCGGGAAATTGTTCTTTTGGGATACTACGGTAGCTCGATATCCCAAGCAGGGTGATAAAAACAGTAAGCACATATATGCTTGTTTTATTATCAATTGCCCAGCTTGTAGCAAAAAACTCCTTGAATTTATTGGCTTTCATATGAATTTCATGGTTAGTTTAGTGGAAATCTTCCAGCCGGTTAATTAACACGAATCAATTGACCATCAACAAGACTGTTATATCCGGTGGTGATTATTTTATCTCCTTCAGTAATCCCTTGTGTAATTTCAGCCATGCCGTTATATGTGTTACCTACAGTCACCATTTGCCTGCGGGCAACCATTTTACCGTTCTCAGCCCGCGAAACAAAAATATATTTACCTGATGACGATTCACGTACAAGTGAAACAGGAATGACGACTGTAGACGGATTGCTATAATCGTTGATTTTCACCACAGCAATCATATTGGCACGGTATTCAACCTTTCCGGGGCCCAGTTTCACTTCTGTAAGAAAAGTACGGTTTACCGGATTGATGTATTTGCTGGTAAAATGAACTTTGGTGCTTATTTCTGTATTGAAATCAGGAAACGAAACCAGAACTTTATCTCCCGGTTTAATTTTAGGTGCATAAGCCTCTGCAATTTCGGCCACTACCTTTGCACTCGAAAAATTGACAACTCTCACAGCAGGCAAACCCGGTGAGGCCATCTGACCAACCTTCAGATTCACCTCTTCAACAGTTCCGTTGATGGGTGATTTAATCTTGGTCATTTCCAGCTGATCGTTCATCGCTGCCAGATTTGATTCAAGGCTCTCCTTGTTGTTCTTTGCTGTCAGGTACTGAACTTCACTACCAATCTGTTTATCCCATAAAGCCTTTTGCTTATTGTAAATATTGGTGGCAAAACTAAGTTGAGTCTTTATATTTTCAACCTGCTGTTTCAACACATTGTTATCAAGTTGCGCAAGAACCTGGCCTTTTTTTACAGCATCGCCTTCTTTCACATACACTGCCACAAGCACGCCGGCCATCTGTGAAGAAACTGCAATATTATCTTCACCATCAACCTTCCCCTGTACTTCAATATAGTGGTTAAACTCGGTTAGTGAAGCTTCAGTAACCGCCACATCCACGAGTTTTTCGTTAGAAACGGTATCACTTATCTTCAGCTCCTCTTCCATTGTTTTTATTTTGGCACTCAATTCGTCCCGTTGCTTTTTAAGCATCTCCAGCTCTGATTTTTTATCAGTGGTATTACCACAGGCTGCTGCAAAAATTACAAGAGCAGAAAAAATTACAATCTTATTTATTGCTTTCATTTATGTAAGATTTTGTGTTTTAATTACAGGTTGTTGGTTAATTTGTCGAGCTTGTTTTTTACGGTTATAAGCTTATAAACCGCATTGTAATAATCACCCTGAGCAGTCAGGTACTGGTTTTGAGCATTGGTCAAATCCATACTGGACGAAAGTCCCTCCTTGTATTTAACCAGTGTTTTTTCATAAATTCTGTTGGTCAGATCTATGTTTTTCTTATTGTTCAGATAGCTTTCAAATGCAGTTGCCATCTCGTTTTTGGCATTGGTGTATTCAAGCTGAAGACCACTTGCCACATTCTCTTTGGTATTCACCACTTTTTGCAATTCCAGTTTGCGCTGTTGTACTTTTACCAGGCGTTGTCCGCTTGAAAAAACGGGAATGCTTAATGAAAGCTGAATAACATCTTTTGGTGTAAAGTCAAATGCAGGCTGATTAACTTTCTCTGAATGCCTGTAAACGGCGGCCAAGCTTGGCAAATAACCGCTCTTTTCGCGTTTCAGACTAAGAACACCCAGTTTTTCCTGTGTTTCCAAAATCTGATAATTGATATTTTGATTCAGGATAAACTTGGATGACAAAGCGGTTTCAAGTGTAACTTCTCCTGCAATGGATTCCAGGTTATCAGTTAATGTTATCTGATTATCAAACGGGAGGCCCAGCTGAAATTTCAACAAATCACGCGATGCATCGGCCTGACGTTTAATAGAGTTCAGGCTGTTGGTGATGTTCAATGTAGTGAGCTCAATTTGATCAACATCTGTATTTTCGATAAATCCCTGTTTATACATCTCACGCATTTCACCCAGCGTTTTGTTGAGATTCTCTAACGATTGAGCCAGGGTGTTTTGTGATTGCTCCAGAACCAGCACAAGGCTATACGTGTTAGAAACCGATTCTTTAAGATCGATGATGGTTTTTTGCTGGCTTTGATCAGACATCAAATAAAACACTTTTGACGCCTGCAAACCAACCAGGTATTCACCACTAAAAACAAGCTGCGTCAAGGTAATATCAAGCGTTGTATTGTCTTTCACACCAAGCTGAATAGGTGCTGAAGGAGAAAACCCCAAATAAACGTTCTCATTCAATATATCTGTGGCAGTGATGGGTGTTCCGTCAGGCAGATTGGTGGTGAGAAAAGTTGTTCCTCCGAGGCTCAGCTCCGGCACTTTAAATAAATGCTGATAATTTACCTGTGCATTTACCTGCGGCAAACCAATAGCTGTCGTTTCCCAAATCTTCTTTTTGGCGAGCTCAAGGTCAATAGACGCGTTTTTTGCATTGGCATTATTCAAAACGGCATACTCCTGAGCCTGCTTCAGACTCAAGGGAGTGGTCTGAGTACTTTTCTCCTGCGCATTTGCGAATATCTGCACCAACAGAAACGGGAGTAAAGTCAATAGTTTTTTGATCAGTGGCATTTTCATGGATTGTTGTATGTTACTTTTTTATTTGTTCTTCGTAATAAGCAAGTCCGGCAGGATTGGCAATGCCTCTGATATGATTATCAAACATTACCTGAAAAACCTTCTCCTGCGAAAAGTCGACAGATGATAAAAATTCAGGATCGTGCACATCTATCAGTTTTTGCACGTATAATTTGGCGACAAGGTCAGCGTCAAGATCTGTACGATATATTCCTTCTCTCCCTCCCTGTTCCAGATTCTCCTTAATTTTTTTGTAAACATGCTCTCGTTTGGCATTTACAAAATTGCGGTACAGCACAGGGTAAAATTTCTCCAAATCAAACGCAATTGATGGATTCAACTCCTTTATTTCGTCACTTACCCTCACACTTACCTGAAGCAAAATATCAATGGCATTCATTGGAACATCTCCTTCAGTAATACAGGATGTACTATCCGAAACAACATGCTTCAGCAATTTTTCAATCAAATCTGTTTTATTCTCAACATACTGATACAGCGTCTTTTTCGACATACTCAACTCCTTTGCAATATCATCCATCGATATACTCCGGATACCATATTTACGGAATAAGGTGCCCGATGTCTTGAGAATCATTCCAAGTTTTTCATCCATAGGTATTCAAATTTTCGGCAAAAGTACACATTTATGGAAACATTTTACCCTTTAAACGTTTCTTTGTTTATTTTGTTTACATATTTTGTTTGTATTACACAAAACATTTCTTCTGCCTAATCGATGTGCAAAAGTATCCTGACAGCACGCTTATATAAAATATAAATCGGCAGACCGGCATTTTAGCAGGATGAAAGGGTGTATTAAAAGGATAAACAGAAATAAAATCTGAAGCAGGCAACACTTGAGAAGCACAAAAAAAAGCCCCGTAACAAGCAATTACGGGGCTTTTCATCTATATTGATCGCTTATTTGAGCTCAAAACTGCTTTGTCCGATTTCAAAATCATCTGAATATACTGAAACCACATAAACGCCTGCCGGAAGATCATCTTTGATTGACCGGTTAATCCAGTATAAACATAAATCAATAGACTGATTCTGGTAATTGACTGTTTCTTTAATTGAGTACTGAAGGATTTCTCCTTTATAATTAAATGCGTATTCGTCACCTTTGCCCCTGGCCAGAATCATTTTATCAGGTCGTGAAATACGGACATAAACGTCTTTACGACCAGCCGATAAAAGAGGATTTTCGCTTAAGGTGAAACAAACTTTTATTTTTTCAACACGTTTGGCTTTATCAGTAACTCTTTCCTTATCGCCATTGCCTCTTACACCTGCTCCGGTTATTTTATAAGCTTTTAACACAGCGGCACTGCTTACTTTTTCAGAAAGGGCTTCCTTATCCTTTAACAGTGAGCTGCTTTTTTGCTGTTCTTTTTGGTAACTTGATCTTATCTGTTCATTTTCTTCACGCAGTTCGCGATTAACGGTATAAAGCGAATCCATTTGTTTCAAATAGCCTTGCGATATTACTCTCAACCGGTCCAGTTTTTTCTTTACCTTATAAAATTCATACTGAGTATCGAGTAGTTTTCTGATTTCAATGGCATTAGCCTGAATCAAACTATCCTTGCCCGCAAGTGAATCGGAAAGAGCTCCGTAATTAAGCTTTATAGAATTGTGTTCTGTAAGAAGAGAATCCAGTTCGTGTTGCAATTCAACCCGTTGCATTTCTTTTTCTTCCAGCATATTGCCGAGCCGGGAACGTGTTGACAAATAAAGCCATGCAAGCAATGCCAATGCAGCTACAAGCACAGCTATTATAATTATCCACGTCCTGTTTTTATTCTCTCTCTCGCCATTGCCATTATAACTGCTGATATTCTCCATTTTTGATGATTGTTATAGGGTTCAATTTTCAAGAAGCATTATTAAATTGATAACGCCATGTATTTTGCAAAATTATTCGATTTTTCAGTAATAAAACTATTTTTTATTCTTTTACCTGAACAAGATTTTTAATATCTCGACAGACTTTGCCGGAATACAACTCTCACACCGAAATGCCCAAAACTCAATTATAAAAGGTACAGAATTCTTGTTTTTGAGATTTAAACACCGGCTTTATATCCGATAGGGATTAATTATGCCCGACAAAACTCAAGGCATTGTAAGATTTCGAAAATCAATATAAATATACCATTTTAAAACGGTTTATTTCATTTTACCAGCTCAATTATTTAATTACGGTAAATTGGCAAGCAGGTGCCTGACAAAGCAACGGCTTCAGATCACATGACATCAATACTCATACAAATTGCAAGTATAATTACGATTGATGCCTTGCCAGACAATACTCCCGGACGATTATTCCCAACATCCGGATATTTACTTTTACAGATAAAAAAAAGGCAATCTTTGTCTGACTGCCTTTTTTTAAGACTTTGGAAGAGATTAATGTCCCCCGGCACCTTCAGGTTGCCTGAATTTATCGTCAGTTTTTTCAATAATCATGCGATAGTATGATTCATCATAACCAGGAAATTTAACTATCGGATTTTGATTATCACCATCCTTCACCTTCACATTCCCGTCGAGGAACTTAGTAAACAAATGCCTGTATAATTCCTTCCATCTGGCAACAGTACTGTTTCCCTGATTTACAGAATAATCTGTTAAAAACTCAAGCGCACTTGCGGGGTTAGTTTGATATAGTTCGAGGGCGGCTTTATCTACTACCGGAGTATATGCGATAAACTTTCCCTCAAGCGCAGATTGCACTTTTTGAATATCTACAATCATATCTTTGTAACGAGTATAGGCCAGATTTGAAACCTGGTTAAAGACCCAAAAAGCTGCATCATCACTAAATTCCATCATTCTTCCATTGCCAACGGCATAAGATTCTGGCACCTTAGTAATTCCACAATACATAGGAACGTAAACTGTTGAATAGGTATCATCAACTCCAAACCAGAGAATTCCTCCGATAGGATTAGGCAACCAGCCTCTTGACTGGGCAACAAACGAGAAACCTGTTTGTTGGGTTGAAATAGCTCTTTCGTGAAAGTAACCTACGCCATCAACCTTCCATGTCATTGGCCTCCAGCGGACAATTGACTGGTAGGGGCCGGCTCCGATGTCTTTGGTCATATCCAGATCGGTGCCCTGATAATAATCTCTCATCATTCCCATTACATCACTCACACTAAGTTTCTTATCTGGTTTAATCCAAAGAGGCATGCGGTTTTTTAAATCATGGCCTTTGGCATATTCCAGATATTTATCCATTCCGCTTCCAACCTTATTAAAACCAGCCCAAACTCTGGCTTCGCAAAAGCGGGCTCCCCCAAAATCAACCGGGGCATAGGTATCTGAAAAGCTAAAATCTTTATCCTCGCCATTAAAATACCCTTTTTCGCGGGCGAAACTAATGACATCGGGAGCGTAAATACAGTTTTCCGGATCATTTAACGGAAATGTAGTAATTCTGGCCTGATTGGCATGTCCTGAAATATAACCATCAGGTATGCGTCTGGCAACCCATACAGCTCCTTTGTTGTAAACAGTACGGATTCTTCCCCGCTTGTCTTTTACCGAAGAAGGTGAGCCTTTGCCAATCATTTCAAGAATCCATACTTCATTAGGGTCAGCAATTGAAAACGACTCGCCTGAACTGTAATAACCATATTCAGCAACCAGTTCGCCCATAATACGAATAGCTTCTCTGGCTGTTTTAGCGCGCTGGAGAGTCAGATACATAAGGCTGCCATAATCAATAATGCCTGTTGTATCAACCAGCTCTTCCTTACCACCATATGTGGTTTCGCCAATAGAAACCTGAAATTCATTCATATTCCCAACCACTGAAAAGGTATGAGAAACCTGTTTTATTTTTCCCAGATATTTTCCCGTATCCCATTCATAAACATCAACCATTTCGCCTGCAGGATAATCGGCTGCTGGTCTGAAATACAACTCGCCATAAAGAACGTGGGAATCAGCAGCATAGGTAATCATGGTTGACCCATCGGCAGAAGCGCCTTTGGTAATTAAAAAATTAGTACATGCAACCGCATGACTGAAAACCGATGTTAAGGCAAGCAAAACAAGGGTAAGAAAGCTCAATTTTCGCATAATGAATAATTATTAAATTTTTAGTATTGACCATTCAAAAACATTCCTGAAAGCAACATTTTCATACAATTGAAAACCAATTGATTTTATTGCATTCGGGCGGCCAAAATACAAAAAAAATATGGAGACAGAGATAAAGTAATCATCATAAGCTTCATTTTATTCGGCCTGGAACTGAGCTCTATTATTCAAATGAATACTATATTTGCGCTGAACATTTGCAAATCCGGATTGTTTGTTAAATTTGTCACTTTCATATCATACAAATTAATTATGGCCGAAACTATCACCGGTAAAATTTCCCAAATCATTGGACCTGTTGTTGACGTAGCATTTGAACAGGACGGAAAATTACCTAACATTTACGATGCGCTTGAAGTTACAAATGATGATGGTCACACCATTGTGCTTGAATGCCAGCAAGACATAGGCGAAAGCACAGTACGAACCATAGCCATGGACTCAACCGACGGGTTGCGCAGGGGGCTTCCGGTTATTTCACTCGGCAGGCCTATTTCAATGCCAGTGGGCGAAGATGTTAAAGGCCGGTTATTTAATGTAATAGGAACTCCAATTGACGGGTTAAAGAAAGTGTCAGGCGAACACAGCTACGCCATTCACAGAGAAGCCCCGAAATTTGAAAACCTTACGACTCAAAAAGAAGTATTGTATACAGGAATAAAAGTTATTGACCTTATTGAACCCTATTCAAAGGGAGGTAAAATTGGTTTGTTTGGTGGTGCCGGTGTTGGTAAAACCGTAATCATCATGGAACTGATTAACAATATTGCCAAGCGTTATTCCGGCATGTCCGTATTTTCTGGTGTTGGTGAACGCACCCGCGAAGGAAACGATTTGTTACGTGAAATGATAGAATCAGGAGTTATTCGCTATGGCGATGCCTTTACCGAAGGTATGGAAAAAGGCGAATGGGATCTTGACAAGGTTGACATGAATGAATTATTGAAATCTCAGGCCACTTTGGTGTTCGGTCAGATGAATGAACCTCCCGGAGCTCGTGCCAGGGTTGCTCTTTCAGGACTGACAATGGCTGAATATTTCCGGGACGGAGACGATAAAAGCGGTGGTCGTGATATATTATTTTTCGTCGACAATATCTTTCGCTTTACACAGGCAGGCTCTGAAGTGTCAGCATTGCTCGGCCGTATGCCATCAGCTGTAGGATACCAACCCACCCTGGCTACTGAAATGGGAATCATGCAGGAGCGCATTACTTCTACTAAAAGAGGATCCATTACATCGGTGCAGGCCGTGTATGTACCTGCCGACGACCTAACAGATCCTGCCCCTGCAACTACTTTTGCACATCTTGATGCTACTACCGTATTAAGCAGAAAAATTGCAGAATTAGGAATTTATCCGGCTGTTGATCCCCTTGACTCAACTTCACGAATCCTTTCACCTGATGTTGTTGGTGAAGACCATTACAATACAGCCCTCAGGGTAAAAGAAATATTACAGCGCTACAAAGAGCTTCAGGATATTATTGCAATTCTTGGTATGGATGAGCTTTCAGAAGAAGACAAGCTGGTAGTTACCCGTGCACGCCGTGTTCAGCGCTTTTTATCACAACCATTTCATGTGGCCACTCAATTTACTGGAATACCCGGAACATTTGTTTCCATTGAAGACACTATAAAAGGATTTAAAATGATTCTTGATGGTGAAATGGATGAATATCCCGAAGCCGCTTTCAACCTTGTTGGAACAATTGAAGAAGCCATTGAAAAGGGCAAGAAAATGCTCGAGAGTAAGTAATTTTATTAACCCTGAATGTTAAAAATGACGCTGGAAATAATCACCCCTGACCAAATCCTGTTCAACGGAGAAGTGAAACTGGTTCAATTACCGGGCAAATCAGGTTCTTTTGAAGTTCTTGACAATCACGCCCCTATGATAGCCTCGCTTAAAAAAGGCAGGATAAGGATTATTGAACCGGACAAGAGCACACGTGAAATAGAAATTAACGGAGGAACCATTAAGGTGCAGGATAACAAGGTTTTAATACTTGCCAGTTAAAGAATTCATCATTATAAATAAAAAAAACCGACAAATTACTGTCGGTTTTTTTTGTGGTATCGGCCGGGATCGAACCAGCGACACATGGATTTTCAGTCCATTGCTCTACCGACTGAGCTACGATACCGGTTAAGCGGTTGCAAAGTTACGTAAGAAATTTTCATTTTAACAAATATTTTAATAATATTTCTTGAACAAGGGCTAAAATCAGGTACTTTTGCTGCCCTGTTGACACGCACAATGCGTGAATATCAAGAAATTATCTAAAGATAAAAAAATCAAGTTCAAGCATGAATTTTATTCAGGAACCTGACAAACTGGTAATTGACCTGGGAAATTCCAGGGTAAAAGTGGCCACTTTTACCAATGGAGTGCTTGATGTGCTTAACATTATTGAGAATCCCACACCTGAAAAACTGGCCAAACTTGATTTCAGCACTCATGCCTTTAAAGCAGCAATTATCAGTTCTGTTGCTGGAGATCCTCAACCTTATCTGAAACTCTTTCCTGACATTCAATGGATCGTGTTGGATCACCACACACCTTTGCCGATAGTAAACAAATACCTGACGCCCGACACATTGGGCAAAGATCGGATTGCGGCTGTAATTGGTGCAAATCAAATGTTTCACAACTCCAATGTGCTCGTAATTGATGCAGGCACAGCAATTACCTACGATTTCGTAAATTGTAAAGGCGAATACCTGGGAGGAAGCATCTCCCCCGGCATGCATATTCGTTTTAAAGCGCTGAATACTTTTACACAACGCTTGCCGTTATTAAAAAAACAAGAAATTGATTTTTTAACAGGAAGGAATACCGAAGAATCTATTTTATCAGGTGTAATCAATGGAATACGTCTTGAAATTGACGGTATAATTGAAGAATACAAACAAACCTGGCCTAATCTGAAAACAATTCTTACAGGAGGAGACACGATTTATTTTGAAAAAATCCTGAAAAATAACATCTTTGCAGTGCCAAATCTGGTTCTGAATGGTTTAAAACTAATACTCGATTATAACTTTGAAAAGTAAACACATTACAAAACTGCTGGCAATACTGGCTTTTGTTACAATAAGCGGTCAGATTTCTGCCCAAAACAGAATAAGTTCTCCCTATTCAAGATTTGGCATCGGAGATCTATTGAGCAACAACGGGGTTTTCAATATGGCCATGGGAGGAATCTCATACGGCGTTTATTCCCCCTACTTTGTCAATAACTCTAACCCTGCCTCCTACGTAGCATTTGATTCTCTTTCATTTATTTTTGATGTAGGCGCTTTTGCCAAACTTTCAACGTTAAGCAATCAAAACATCAGTCAAAAAGCCAACTTTGCCTCTCTGGGAAATCTGAAGTTTGGCTTCCCTGTTACCAAATGGTGGAAAAGCAGCTTCGGATTACAGCCTTACAGCATGACCGGCTACAGCATGCTCGACAGCCAAGTGGATGCAAATCAGGGAAATGTAAATTTCCTTTATGAAGGAGATGGAGGAATCAGCCAGTTTTATTTCGGCAACAGCTATTCTCTTACCCGCAACCTGAGCGTTGGATTCAACCTGTCTTATCTGTTCGGCACTTTGAACAAATCAAGCAGAAGCGAATTTCCTGACTCATTGTTAAAATTAAATTACAATGTTCTGAACTCTGCAAAGGTTCACGATGTTTATCTTGATTATGGGTTATTTTTTCATAAACAACTGGCATCGGGCTTACAATACAATGCCGGGCTTGTGTTCAGCACTAATTCAAACATCAGTGCCACAGAAAACCGGTTGGGATACACATACTTCATCGGAAGTACAGGCGTTGAGCTGATTCGCGACACCGTACTCAACGAACCGGAAGTTAAAGGAAACATACTATTACCTGCTAACGCTGGATTCGGATTTTCGTTAGGAAAAACTGATAAATGGATGGCAGGAGCTGATATTCAATGGCAACAATGGGAAAAATTTAAATATTTCGGCGTTAGTGACTCACTGAAAAACAGTCTGAGAATTTCGGTCGGAGGCTCGTACACCCCTTCCATAACAACAGTTTCAGGGTACTGGCAAAGAATCACCTACCGCGCAGGATTAAAGTATTCTTCAAGTTATCTTGAATTGCGCGGAAAGAATATTGACGAGTTTGGCATAAGTCTTGGTGTAGGATTACCACTACCACGTACAAGGTCAACCATTAATCTGGCAGCAGAGTTTGGCACACGCGGTACAACTTCAAATAATCTGATAAAAGACAACTATGTAAAATTCACACTTGGTCTTTCAATTTTTGAGAGATGGTTCATTATCAGAAAATACGATTGATAAATTAATTTTAAAAACAACTACTATGAAAAAGGGCGTCAAAGCGGTAATTCTTCTGTTGGTCATAAGCCTGTTTCCTTTAAGTTTTGCATTTGCTCAGGCGGATGAAGAATCAGATTCACAAAGCACAGTTTCCGGTCCGAAATATGGTACTGATTCTGTATCTTGTGTTATGCATCTTTCACTATACCGCGAGTTTTACAAACAAAAAAATTACAAGGATGCATACAACCATTGGAAATGGGTTTTCAATAATTGCCCGGTAGCAAGTCAAAACACCTATATTGATGGTGCAAAACTGGTTACTGCAAAAATTGACGAAAACAAAGACGCAACCATGCGCAATAAACTCATTGACACTCTGATGATGGTTTACGATCAGAGAATCAAGTATTTTGGTCGTGAAGGATACGTGCTTGGACGCAAAGGCATTGATTTGTTCACCTATCAGCCTGAAAAAACCGAACAAATCTACCAGATCCTGAAAAAATCCGTTGACCTTTCCGGAAACAAAGCAGAAGGAGCTTCTTTGGTTTACTATTTCAGAAGCATCATCGGTATGGTTGACCTGAATAAACTTGAGAAATCATCAATTGTTGACGGCTACGATGTCATAAGTGGAATTATTGATTTCAATATTTCTCAGAATAGCGCTAATGCCAAGAAACTTGCTTCATGGGAAAACATAAAAGGCAACATCGAATCTACGTTCGAACCTTTTGCCACCTGCCCTGATCTCATTGCCATTTATGAGAAAAAATTCGCTGATACTCCCGATGACGTTGAGCTTCTCAAGAAAATTACAAGTATTCTCGAACGCAAAGACTGTGTAAAATCAGACTTATTCTACAAAGCAACCGAGAATCTTCACAAGCTGGAACCGAGTGCACAATCGGCTTACCTGATGGGAACACTCAATTTGAAAAAGGAAAACCTGTCAAAAGCTGCTGAATACATGCAGGAAGCAGCCAATTTATACGAAGATCCTACAGATCAGATAAAAGCCTATGAAATTCTTGCCAACATCAATTTCAACCAACGGAATTATTCTCAGGCACGCTCAAATGCAATGAAAATCCTGCAGATTAATCCTAATTATGGCAAGGCATATATGCTGATTGGCGACCTTTATGCTGCCAGTTCATCCATGTGTACAGGTGACGATTTGGGAGGGAAAACTGTTTTCTGGGCAGCTATTGATAAATATCTCAAAGCAAGAAACGTTGATCCTTCAGTTGAAGCCGACGCAAATGCCAAAATCGCCCAGTATTCAAAACACTTCCCGCCCTCAGGCGACCTGTTTTTCCGCGATTTGATTGAAGGAAATTCATATACAGTTGGATGCTGGATTAATGAAACAACCACCATCAGAGGTAGTAAATAAGTAACCTTTAACCGGTGAAAAACCAAACAAAGAATATACTCATACTTCAGATAACCAAAAGCGTTGCTATAGTTGCTATGGCAACGCTTTTCAGTTGCAAAAACGACATCAGTGAAGTTGCCCGCGTAAACCAGCCCGACACGCTGCCTTCGATGTATGCACGTGAAGTAAAAATAGCAGAAAGTGAAGCTGGCAGAATAAAGTACAACCTCACAGCCCCAATACTCAAAAGGTATGAATCAAACCAGGGCGCTGTTATAAAATTTCCGGAAGGATTTAAGGTTGTTTTCTATGACTCACTCCAGCCCGACAAAATCAGAACTGAAATTACGGCTGAATTTGGCGTCAACAATGAAGCCAAAAAAACCATGGAAGCCAGCAAAAATGTGATTGTTATCAACCATTTAAAGGGCGAAAAACTAAATACAGAACATCTGGTATGGGATCAGAACACTAAAAAAGTTTATTCCGAAAAATTTGTAACCATAACCACACCAGATAAAATACTATACGGCGAAGGCATGGAATCTGATGAAAAATTTGAACGCTGGAGTATAAAAAAACCCCGGGGAGAAATGTATATCAATGAAGACAAATAAGCCCTCAGCTTTTTACGGCATAATTCCTTACATTTGTCATACAATAGCAGAACTGTAAATGGAATTATTGATACCTATCATTATAACCCTTATACTTTCAG
This sequence comes from Lentimicrobiaceae bacterium, assembly GCA_020636745.1. Taxonomy (NCBI): domain Bacteria; kingdom Pseudomonadati; phylum Bacteroidota; class Bacteroidia; order Bacteroidales; family Lentimicrobiaceae; species Lentimicrobiaceae bacterium. The sequence goes on from JACJXH010000005.1 coordinate 280,055, forward strand.
CTTTCTTCTCAGGCATGGAGATTGCCTTTGTATCGTCCAATAAACTGAAGATTGAAGTTGATAAAAATAAAGAAATACTTCAGGCCAGAATTTTATCAGGCTTCCTGAAAAAGCAATCAAGGCTAATCGGGGCGCTTTTGCTGGGAAACAATATTGCACTGGTTATTTTTGGCATATATTCAGCCAGGATACTCACACCTCCATTGCAAATGTTCCTGCCACAGGGCCCCGGTGCCGATGCATTGCTGCTCATCATTCAAACCCTGATTTCAACAATAGTAATCCTGCTGTTTGCCGAATTTTTACCCAAAGTCCTGTTCAGAATTAACCCCAATAAAGTACTCAATTTCTTTGCGGTACCCGTTTATGCGTTTTACTTATTGTTTTACCCGTTAATCATTCTGTTTATAGGCTTTTCGGAACTTTTTTTAAGATATTTTTTCAGGGTTAACATTACTCAGCCCGATTACGTTTTCAGCGCCATTGATTTGGATCATTATCTGAAAGAATCCAACGTTAACCAGCCCGATGATCACGACGATCGGCAGGAAATCCAGATGTTTCAGAATGTAAGGGATCTCAGTAACATTAAGCTGAGAGAATGTATGGTGCCCCGCAATGAAATAGCAGCACTGTCTTCAGATGAATCAATTGAAGTTTTGCAAAATTATTTCATTGAAACAGGCCATTCAAAAATATTGATTTACCAGCAGTCTATCGACAATGTGATTGGTTACACACACTCCTATGACCTATTCAAAAAACCGGCGGTTATTGATGAGATAATAAAACCAGTTATGATAGTTCCGGAAACAATGGCTGCCAACAAGCTACTCGAAATGTTTATCAGTGAACGTAAAAGTGTGGCTTTGGTAGTTGATGAATTTGGCGGAACAGCCGGAATGCTCACCATTGAAGATGTAATAGAGGAGATTTTTGGCGAAATCGAAGATGAGTATGACGTAGAGGATTTGATTGACAACCAACTTGACGAAGATGAATTTCTGCTTTCGGGCCGGCTTGAAATAGATTATCTCAATCAAAAATACAAATTCGGATTACCTGAATCAGATGATTACAGTACCCTTGCAGGATTTATCATACATCACCATGAAAGCATTCCGGTAATAAACGATGAAATCCAGATTGGGCCACATCTTTTTACGATTGTTCAGGCATCAGACACCCGCATTGAGCAAGTGCTCTTACGCCTGAATCCATCGTGAAAGGCTAATCACCTGAAATTAAGGCAGCACGAAAATCAGAAAATCTGCAAAAAAGCCGCAAAAATCCTACCGGAATTCCATTTTTATTTTTATCCTATCAGTTTTATTGTAAATTTGCACCCTCTTTCTTTACAGCGATAACAGGCAAAACAAAATAATAAACCCACCCAAATAAAAGCCCTGTTAAACAGCTATTTCCGAACTTTAATATAAAAATAAGATTGTTTTATTTTTGCTTTTTTATTGCATTATTTGTACCTTTGTTGTACCTTGATACGATTACTTGTACCTTGATACAACAAAAATAGGCCATGAAAAAGAAGCAACAGACCTCCGTAACCCTTAGAAAAAGGCTACTTTCAGACAAAAAGAAATACAGTTTGTACCTTGACTTGTACCCCGGAATTGAAGATACAAACACCGGCAAAGTACAAAGGCGTATTTATTTGAATAGTTATATCACAGTTAGGCCAAAGACTGATTTAGAAAGGCAATTAAACGATGAACGTTTGACAGCGGCCAATGCCGAAAGACTGAAAATTGAGGCAGCAATTCAGCGTGGCGAATATGGAAAGCCAAAAAGCAATATTTTTTTATTTGAATACTTTGAAAACTATGTAAGCAGTAAGAAAATTAGCGCAAGCATTTACAATGGCTGCCTGCAATTTCTTTTTGAGTTTACCAATAAGCAGAACATTAAAGTTGCCGATATTTCAGACAGCTTTGTAAAAGATTTCAGGGAATACCTTATCAATGCCAAAAACAGAAAAAACGGCAAGCCATTAAGCAAAAATTCAGCAGCAAATTATTTTGTTGTTTTTCGGGCAGTATTACACCAAGCATTCAAAGAAAAGTTATTGAGTGAAGATATTAGGGCAAGACATGAAAACATAAAAAAAACCGAAACACGCAGGGAATTTTTAACTTTGGACGAACTCCGCAAACTTGCACAAACCAACTGCAATAGTGAAATTCTAAAGAGGGCGTTTATTTTTTCTGCCCTAACCGGATTAAGATATTCAGATGTACAATCTTTGAAATGGCAGGATATAAGCACCGACAACGGCCAAACATACATCTACAAACGAATTGTTAAGAATAAAGGAATGGAACGCTTGCCGCTCACCGATGATGCATTACAATACATGGGTGAACGAAGCAGCGACACTGCAAATGTATTTGAAGGAATTGAATATAGTTATCACATGAATAACGACCTTAGGTATTGGGCTGCCTCCGCAGGAATAAACAGACATATTACCTTTCATTCAGCCCGGCATACCTTTGCCACATTACAGATAACTTTAGGAACTGATATTTATACAGTTTCAAAGATGTTAGGACATAAGGAGCTGGCTACCACTCAGATTTATGCTAAATTGATTGACAAAAAAAAGATTGAGGCAGTAAACAGGATAAAATTATAGAAAAATGAGTAAACAAGTAAAACTTAGCCCTGAACTTCAGGAAATATTTGATAAAATACCAGCAATTATAGAGTATTGCGAACGTGAGGCAATAGATTACTCTGCGAATGAGTTATCAAAAATAGAGCAAGAAATAAACCTTGCACCTGATGAATCTGATAAAATTATCCGTTTACATAGAGATAGAGCAATATTAAAATACAACGAATTGATTAATTCAGGTTTGCGCTTAATCCCCACAGATAAAACCGAAATACTGCAATTGATAGGGGGTTGGATGATTGCAAAAAATACATGGCAAATACCATTGCCTAAGGATTGCAGTTTTTCAAGTATAAAACCCGACCCATTAATGCACATTCACGCTGCCATTTATCCCGTTTACTATCAATACAATCTAATACAGGCCTGCAATGAATTACTGATCCCGACCAGTAAAACCCCGCCAAACGGCATTGATGAAGAAAGCAAAGGGAAAATAAAAATGCCAGAGGCTGCATTAATTTTGATTTATAGGAATGTTACACTGAAAGACCCCCGAACAGACCCGGAACAGAAGGCAAAAATTTGGGCTGAAAGATTTGGATTTGATAACTTAGGCTCAGGGGATGTACTATTCAGGAAATGGCAAAGTTTGAGTAAAAAAAACGGAATAACAGGATTTGATGAAACTCAGGTGCAAAAGATCAAAAACATGATTAAGCGTATTGAAAAGATAACACCTTACCTGAGAAAGCCCGAACAGCAAGAAAGGGCAGCTATTGACATTCAAAAACTGCAAATGAAACTAAACTAAAACAATACTCCGCAACCGGTTGCAATCGGTTGCAACCCATTGGCCTGAAATAACTTTGCTAAAAATAACAAACACATTTAGCAAAATGGAACAGGCTTTTTTATTTCAGATGCCAATAAGTGAATTTAAAGACTTTTTAAATTCAGCTATTGATGAGGCAGTCAATAAAACGCTGGCTGCCGTAACACCTGAGCAACCCGAATACCTGACTATTGACCAGTTGCGGGACTACCTACCTCAGAAACCAGCAAAACAGACCATTTATCAATGGGTGCACTTTAAGCAGATACCCTATCATAAAAGGGGTAAATCTGTATTGTTCAAACGTTCAGAGATTAACCTTTGGATAAGTAAGACAAGGCGAACCACTTTAGAAGAGGCTGAAAGGAGGTGAAAAATGGCAAATAAAGCAATTGCTCACCTACGACAGTTGGCGGCCGATGAAATAAAGCGCAAACACGCCAAATATCCCGAAACATTAACGCTGCCTATTAAAACCTATACCGATAAGACTGCAAACGGGCTAACCAGATGCATAATAGATTTTCTAAAATTTTCTGGTTGCCAAGCTGAACGAATTAACACCACAGGCAGACCAATTGACCGCAGGCAAATAATTACAAATGTAATCGGCCAGCAGCGAATGATTGGCTCTTTAGAGTGGATACCCGGAACAGGCACCAGAGGAAGCGCAGATATTAGCAGCACTATTCTGGGTAAGTCTGTAAAAATTGAAATCAAAATAAACAAAGATCGTCAGTCCGAAGCTCAGAAAGACTATCAGAAAGCAATTGAAAAGGCCGGGGGTATTTATTACATAGCAAAGGATTTTCAAACTTTTTTCGATTGGTACATGAAAACATTTAAAAACGGAGGGAAGCTATGATAAAAGAAAAAAGCCCCACCGGGCAAGGTAAGGGCAGCAGAATCATCAACAAAGATAAGAAATTCAGCAGACAAATACAAACTGTTACTGAATCATGGGCAAAATTGCCGGGTACCATGTTAGAAATTGCCCACCGCAACAACATAGAACGTGCAAATGTGTGCCGGTACGTTTCAGCCCTACGCAAATCAGAGCGTATTTATTTTATTGGCAAAGGCTATTGTTCAGTATCTAAACACATTGCCGGATTTTATACTACTGATTACGATTTGTTTATAGAATTGACAGGAGGGCAAAACAATGGATAATCAGTTACTCGAACAGGTAAAAACAAAAATTGAGGCGGTCAATAATATAGCTGCCACAATACCCCCCGAAACAGTCCGCTGGCTATCATTGTTAGATCAGGCTTATATTAATCCAGCCGAACCCATCACAAAACCCCCTGTATGCCTTTGGATAAAAGGGCAAAAAGGGGATAGCATTATTGGGAGTTTGGGTAATTTTTCAATGATAATAGGTAAGGCAAAGAGCCGTAAAACATTTATGATTACTGCGGCATTGGCAGCGGCCACAAAACATAATAGCGTATTAAATTTTATTGGTACCCTCCCCGATAACCAAAGCAATGTAATATATTTTGATACAGAACAGGGTAAATACCATGCTTATAAAACAGTGGAGCGTGTTTGCACATTGTCAGGAATTGAAATGCCTGAAAACTTTAAAGGCTACGGACTGAGGCCATACCCACCGGCCGAAAGGCTCAAAATGATTGAAACAGCCCTTTATAATACTCCTGGGTTAGGCTTTGTTTGTATTGATGGAGCAAGGGATTTAGTAAGCTCAATTAACGATGAAGAACAGGCCACAATGTTAACCAGCCTATTACTTAAATGGACAGCTGAGTTAAACATTCATATCATAGTTGTATTGCACCAAAATAAAAGCGATCAGAACGCGAGGGGACACTTAGGCAGCGAATTGCAAAACAAAGCCGAAACCACGCTATCAGTAACAAAGGACATTAAAAATAAAGATATTTCAATTGTTGAGGCTGAATATTGCCGGGACAAAGAACCGGAACCGTTTGCATTTGAAATATTTAACGGCCTGCCCTTGTTGGTTACTGATTGGGAGGTAAAGACAAATAAAGCCGGGGGCGCAAAGAAAGTAACCCCGGATGAAATACCACTTGATACACACGTTAAAGTTTTGAAAGAGGTATTTAAGACAGAACCTAAACCATTGGCGAACAGCCTATATTCAAATATGACTGTTCAATTTAAAAAGCTCTTTAATTTGGATATCAGACGCAATAAAGCAATAGAATTTGTAACGTATTACAAGGCCGAAGGGCTGTTATCTGTTAACGAAACACCAAAGACAAAAGACCGTTTTCACGTACTTAATGATATTCAGCAAATTACAAATGAATCAGAGCCTTTTTAACCAACAGTTTAACAGTTTAAACTATCACTCTAAACCATTAAACTATCACCGACAGTTTAACAGTTTAATAGTTTAAGCGTGTATTTATACGCTAAACCATTAAACTATCTAAACGTAAAAAAAAAACATTGAGGCAGCAAATGGACACAAGTAATAAGACAAGGCAAACGAACCACCAGACCACTACCCACCAGCACCGGTTTAGCTGGTTTAAATCCCAATATGATAAAACACCATCTGGAGCAATAACACTCAATCAGCTGTTTGACATTATCACAAAGCCCGAAACCGGTGGCGAAACAATATTAAAAGCTGCCACAATTGTTGATGAAATCAGAGCCGGCAAGGTAGATAAAACGGAGAAATCAAAGCTACCTGTTTTTACTGCCTCAGCAGTAATTAGCCGCAACGAAGGGGCATTTACCCCTGATCGTATAGTTGAGTATAGCGGTTTCACTCAGTTGGATATCGACCCAAAAGGGAATCCCGGCTTGCTAACCAGCCAAGCAGATGCCGAAATATTAAGGGACACACTGGCCGGTCTACCATTTGTTAAAATTGCCGCATTATCGGCCTCAGGTAAGGGGGTTTGGCTACTTGTAGGGGTGCCCGATGGGAAACTAAAACCATACTTTTTAGCATATCTGAACTACTTTGAATATTTGGGTATTAAGCTGGATGCAAGCAAAGGAACCCGGCCAAATCAGTTTAGATATTACGCACCTGATCGGGGGGCAATACTGAATGATATTTGCCAGCCTATTGCACTACCAAAGGAACAGGAACCTAAACAATTGATTAACACCATTAAGCCACAATTTATTAACACTGAACTAAGCCCAATAGCAGACTATAATAAACGGGGGGATATTGTGGCAGAATTAAAGAGGTTTGGATGGATTGTTATAAATGAAAACGGCAATAAAATCAGGCTAAAATCAGCAGCAGGCCAGCATAAGTTTAACTCTGAATATGACCGGCAAAAAAATTATTTTTTTGTATGGACAGACCACGACACACCATTTAAAGCTGATACCGGATACACCCCTGCCAGCACATGGGCTATATTAAATAATATTGACCCTGATAACCCTGCCGAATTAAACAAAGCACTAAGGGAGAACGGATATGGTAACAGGCAAACCGCTGATGGCTTTTTTAAGCGAATAACAGCGCAAGAACAGCAACCGCAACAAATACACCCGCAACAGTTAGAAAGTGCGCCACAGGCCACCGCAGAGGCCAACACGTGGGCGTTAATAGAACAACAATTCAGGGCAATGGGTGACGAAATAAACCTATTTATGAACCCCGGCAAGACAGAAGCGCAAATATTGTACGACCTTGAAATATTGAGCCAAGACCTTGCCAACAGGTATGGCAAACACTTAACACCGGATGAGTATTACAAGGCTTTAAAATGGCGAGAATCGCAGTTATCAAATGTAGTTTAGTAAGTATCTAAAAAAACTAACTTAAATGATACTGAAGTTAGAATCCAACGAATCCAACGACTTAAAGGAATCTTACGAATCTTACACGCTAAAAGAGTTATCAGGCTTAATACTTCATATCTAACTAACAATATTCTTACACTATAAAAAGGAATTTAGTTACACTATAAAAAGAGGAAAAACAGCACGAACTGCACACTATAAAAAGGGGTAAAACTTTACGAATCGGACACTATAAAAAAGCGGGATTATTTTTATAATAAATAAGATTTAAGCCAAATAATTTTATATTCAAGCGATTTACTATATTTGCACGCTGAAAACCAGCGACCTAAAAGGGGCAAATTTACAGGTTTTGTACCTTATCTGTACCTCATTAGGTCTAAGTAATTGATTTACAGGGTATGTAATTTAACACCCTCTTATAAAAATTTAATAAAATGGCTTTAATCGGAGATATTCGAAAACATTCAGGACTTCTGGTCATTATCATTGGTGTAGCATTAGCAGCCTTTGTACTTGGAGACTTATTATCAAACCGCCGTGGCCCTGCCAAAAACGCAAACACACTGGCTGAAATTAACGGCGAAAAGATACTTGCAACCGATTTCAACCAAAGGGTTGAAGAGAACCTCGAAGCACAAAAAATGAATACCGGGAAGGAAAACCCATCTGCTGAAGAACAGTTTCAGATCAGACAACAAACCTGGGAACAGGTATTGAACGAAACCCTGCTTCAGGAAGAAG